>CAZIKD010000225.1:0-4047 GCA_964539725.1 uncultured Candidatus Bathyarchaeia archaeon
TACTCCTTTAGCACATTCTCTTGATGAGCTCGTTTATGGCCTCTCCTCTATAGCCTAGCTCACCGTGGTCGTTGTATGGACGCTTCACCGTTCTTTTGAAGCCCTTCTTCGGGGGGTGCATTCTGAAGAAGGGTTTGATGCCGTTCAACTGACTGAACTCTACATCGCCTGCGACTATGGCGTTGGCGAGTTTATCGAGACTGTCGTAGCCGAAGCCCTTCAATGCGTCGTTGGTTACTTTTTCGTCGCCCCTTAGCTTTCCCCTCTTCTCTAGTAGGAGTTTTACGGTCTCGATGTCGGGTTCGCCCCAAGTGATGTAGTCTTTCACCTTTCGTAGCATCCCCGTGTATGAGGGGTTCTCTTTAAGAATCGTGGCGTAATTGTTCTTCTCCATCCTTAGCATAGTCAGTGTAGCCTCGACGGTTTTTTGGGCGTCTACGCCTCCTCGTATGCGGACGACAAAAAGTGTCTTTCCAGACATTTTACATCGTCCACTCCTGGGGAGTCATGATCTTTACAGTCTGCTTTAGAGCTTCGAAGGTGGCGAATGCGAATGAGGTAGCCGTCGTCGTTTTACCCGTTGCCTTAGACCAGCAGTCCTTGATTCCGGCTAGCTGTAGGACTACTTTTGCCGTGTCACCGACTACCAATCCAAGACCCTGTGGACCCGGCAGCAGAGATAGGACGACACTTCCCGCCTTTCCGTTGACTCGGAAGGGTAGGGAGTGGTTCTCACCGCACCCACATTCCCAGCTACCGCAGCCCCTCTTAATCATGTAGAGGTTGAGTTTCGCAATCCGTATTCCCTTCTCGATGGCGTTACGAACGCGTTTCGCCTTGCCTGTGCCTAGGCCGATGAGTCCGTTGCCATTGCCGACCGCAACGACTGCACGGAACCTGGAGTTCTCGCCAGCGTCGGTCTGCTTCTGGACCATTGTAATATCGATGACCTCGTCTTTAAGATCCTGGACGAGGAAGTCGATGACCTCGACCTCCCTGATCTTGTAGCCCTCATGTAATATGTCTTGTATGGAGGTGATCTGGCCTTCTTTGACCATCTTTCCCAATTGTGTACGGGGTACCCATTCCTCTAGTGAGGGGCCTTCTCTATTGTATTCTCTGCTCATTGTGACCAGTCCTCTTGGATCTTCTTCTTCATCTCCTCGAAGTGTTCGGGGAGTGACTCAGGTCTCAGACCCTTCCTGAGGTATTCGGAGAAATTCTTCTCATAACTCTCCGGGTCGATGACCTGCGCATATTTTGCGATGTGTCCGCCGTTTATCCTCTCGGGTGTGGGGATGATATCGCTGTCGCACGGGATTTTGAGTCCCGCATCGATGGCACCTTTTACGACGGCGAATATCTTGGATCCTTTGGTGGACCTCCTAAGGCCGAGGTCGAGATACGCGGTCTCGATCCCCTCTTTAACCGCCTTATGGCCGGCTATCAGGCCTAAAAGGTATGCCGCGGGTATGCTCTTCCCGCTCGCCTGCCAGCCATATTTGCTGACGAGCTCGTTTGAGGTGGCTTGCGTCAGTACCTTGTCGCCTATTATCTCCGCCTTCACGATCTGGGCCAGTATGCCCTTATTGGAGACCCTCACAACGAAACGGGGGTGCTCGGATACGGCTAGTATCCTCCTCGCCTGGTAATCGGTCTTATTTTCCCTTCTCCGCCTATAGGCGACTCTGTAATGTGCGTCTTTAGCCAAAACTTCGCCTCCTCAGCTTCTGCTCGTTTATATGTCTCTCGAGTTCTGCTAGGCTGCGGAACTCTCCGCCTTTTGCCTTCATGTAGAGATTGCGATATGTGCCGACTGTGATTACGCGTTGGTCGCGGAGCTCCGTTAGCTTCCTTCTCAGTGATCTTATACGGTGCATCCATCGGGTCTTCTCGGAAACCTCGGCGTATGCCTTGCCCTTCTTAGTGCCCATCCCGATTCTTCGACCGCTGCGCTTTTTCTGGGCTAGGACCCTTGCGCGTCCGCGACTTGTACTTTTCTCGGGAAGCGCCTTGATCGCACCCTCCCTGATTAGTTTTCGTATTTCATCCCTTGTTATAGAGCCCTCGACGTCTTCGATCTTCTCGGGGTCGATCCAAACGCGATTCACGCCTATTTCTAGTAGTGAAGCGGCTAGACGCCTCTGGTTGGTGAGGTTCATTTCTTTTCCTCCTCCAGTTTCTCGAAGTCGGAGGGTTTCGGCTTCGCTCCGGAGTTGAGGATCTTCACGCCGAGTTTCTTTGCCTCCTCAAGTATATGTACCCTCTTTTTCCCGCCGACTGTTCTACCTATCCGGGCTACCTGCGTATCTTTATCGATGGTTTTGAGGTCGCTGACGTTGTGTATTAGTACATCTTCCTTACCGGTTGGGTGGAGACCGCGTACGGCTGCTGGACCTCCCCATCCGATGTTGGCGACCTTCGGCCAACCCTTCTCGTTTGTCCGCATCTTGTTATCGATACCGCGAGGTTTCTTCCAACGAGACTTGATCTTTACGAAGCGCCATGACTCGAAGGCATTGAACTTTGGCCTGTTCTGACTGAGTTTTTTCCTGACCTTGAGCAGTCGTCTTTTTTCGGTGTCACTCATCGTTCATTCACTCCTTGCTGTATACGTAGATACCGTCCAAGAACTTCCTCAGGTCCTTGTTCCGTATCTTCGCCCGGGTCTGTATGTTTGCGGCCGTCTGGCTAACTTCGTCGATGTCTATGCCTTCGATTATTACGTCGTCTTGCTTGACAGTCACTTTAGTGTTTCCGAGTATAGTGGCAATACGAGACTTCCTTTCACCGACGAAATTTTCAATGTGTACCTCATTTCCAACGACCTTTACAGCCGTGGGGAAGTGGACGAAGACGATCTTCATTTTGTAGATAAAGCCCAGTGAGACGCCTTTGATCATATTCTTGACATGCGCGCTGATTGTCCCAACGAGAGCAGCTTCTGTCTTGCGTGGGTTCTCAATGCTAAGTTTGAGTGTGTTGCCCTCTTTGATCATGCTGAGTTTTGTATGGGTGAAGTCCTTGACGATCTTTCCCTTGGGGCCTTGCACTATAATCTTCCTGCCCTCTAGGACGAGCTGGATGTTCTCCGGTATCTCGACGGTGTTTTCAACTATCTGTACAGACACTCCTGCTCACCTTAGTAGACGTAGGCTATCACGACGCCGCCGACGTTGAGTTCCTTGGCTTGTCGGTGGTCGATGATGCCCTTGGGGGTTGATAGTATGACTGCTCCGAGGTCTCGGCTGGGGAGGAAACGTTTCTCCCATTTCTCCATTTCTTTGACCTTGGTGGCGTACCTGGGTTGGACTGCCTTACACTCGTTTATACGGCCGAAGAGCTGCACTCGGAACTTACCTTGTCGGCCGTCGTCTATGAACTCGATCTCGCCTATGTAGCCCTTCTGCTGTATTAGGCGGAGGACCCTTGCGACGAGGCCAGAGGCGGGTGTGATTATACACTCTTTCTTGCGCCTACCCTCGTGGTTCATTATCGTATTAAGAGCGTTGACTAGTGGGTTCATTCATTTCACCTATATTTTTTGAACCCCATCGAGGGGGCGACTTCTCTGAAACATTTCCTGCAGATGTTAAGACCATAGCGTCTGATGAGGCCGTTGTGTGTGCTACATCTTATACATGCTCTGCTGCCTGGACCTGTTGTGCGCTTCTTCTGCTCACTCATTGGCTACTCCCACCTCGATGCTGAACTTTGTTTTGATGAACGCCATAGATTCTTCAGGAGTTACCGTCTGGTTGGTCCCGACTCTTCCTCTGGCGTGTTTCTTTTCGTCAATATTGTACCCTGGACGTTCGACGGTCACCATTACGTCCATACCCGTGATTCCTAGATTGGGGTCGTATCTGGTGCCTGGGATGTCTATATGCTCCTTTATGCCGAAGGCGAAGTTGCCCCACTTGTCGAAGCTGTGGGGGTTAATCTTTTTGCCAACTGCTACGAACGCCTTTCCGAGGAACACATCGGCTTTCTCTCCACGGAGCGTAACCATGCAGGCGATGGGTTCTCTCTTCCTTATGTTGAAGC
>CAZIKD010000226.1:0-4032 GCA_964539725.1 uncultured Candidatus Bathyarchaeia archaeon
GTCTTGGAAGGCATCGTAACCAGGATCCCCAGCTTCACAATCTGAGTGACCGCTATGAGAATCAGTATAAGTGTTGGATCCACCACCCAGAGGTAGCCACCCATAATTGGGCCGAAGAAGCTGGTTAGCCCCATAAAGAATCCCAGGACACCAAACCATGAACCAAGGAGCTCCCGTGGCACAAGTTCAACAGTTATCGAACTCTCGGTCACTCCAGCAAGCATCGTGAAGCCATTCAGAACTCCCGCGAACAGCAAAGCGACATTATTTTGAGCGCTTGCAAGGATGAGTAGCCCAAGACAATACAAGGGGGTAAGGACGAAAAGCACCTTCTTTCTGCCAAGCCTATCAGCTGTTAACCCCACAGGTATTGCGAGGAGCACAACAGCAAACCAATAACCCGAATCCATTAAGCCGAGAATGATCGTATCTGCTCCCTTCACCTGCTTGGCGTATAGGGGAATGTAGAAGCCCATGTACCATGGAATCGACATCAGCATGTAGTATGCCAACCAGCGCCTAACGTGGACTCCATCACGCAGGACAGAACGGATGCCAGCCGTGAAATCCCCGCTATCAGATTGCCTAGGCACCACAGGGTTGTTGAAAAACCTGACGACAACCATCAGCGCCACCAGAATCCCAACAACACCCAACCAATAAAGAGGCCGAATACCCTCGATGGTAAGACCACCTAGAAGAGAGATCAATATCGCAGCCGCTAAAGGCGCAAAGAGCCTGGGTAAGGCGGCAACAGTATCACAGAGCTGCATGCCCGTCGTCCTCTCAACACTATTCAAGCACGCCCCACACACCATGGGGCAGATATTGTTGAAGACCTGAACCGCTATCGCAGTGAAGAGGAAAGCAAAGATAGTGATTTCCCAACTCTGTGCGAGTCCGAAGATGGAATAGCCGACTGCAAAGAGAGTGATGGAAGCAATCATCATCTTCTTGACCCCCTGACGATCAGCGAGCAGACCGAAGGGTATCGACAGAAGCGTATTTGCGATTCCACCTATTCCAGCAAGAAAACCGAGCTGGACAGCTGAGGCGCCCAGAAGCGTGACGTAAATCGATTGATACTGCTGGGTTAAACCCATCGACGCGTTGAGCAGCATATTCTTAACGATGTTTACCCTGAATGGCTTCTGCTGCCTAATCAAGAAATTAATCGCCTTAACTAAAAATGACACTACAGGGCACACCTCTAGACTGATTCGGCAGTATTCAACCAAATAATAGAGCTGAAGCTAGGATAAGATTATGGAATGACGGGGCACGCGCGATACACTATGAAAAGGTGCCCCAGCGGCTCGTGCGCGAGAGTATGTCAGTTAACTTAGTTATTATATTCACATCCATATTCTTCTTAAATCTATTAAAATAATCTGCATGTTATGATGTGGAACTCCCACCTAAAAATCACTAGCAAAATATTCCATGAAATTAATACCACGAATGAATTCGATGACTATAAACAAGTACTATTAGATAGCTGCATCGAGCCAGATAAAAAAGACAAAGACAACCCGCACCACTATGGACGAGAGGAAACAATCACCGACAACATCATGCAAGCAAGACGCCACTACCTAGACGATGAGTTAAACAGCACCTTCAGCCACCTTGGTTATGCCCTCCACTACATACAAGATAAATGGACCAGCCTACCCGGCTATCAAGCAGGCCACGACAAATGGGAAAACTGGATAAACAGCTCACACATCTCAAGAGACGATTACATCAGGCATAAAATATCCGAGACATACCATTCCGACTACTTAGTATACTCTGGTTTATTGGATGACTATTCGAGACATTATTTCAAGTCGGAGACGCTGCAAATATCAGCCCTCGATTATCGCGAAGGGTGGAAACCGTGGCTCGACCTAAACTTTGCTTACAGGATCTCCTCGAGAGTCGCTAAATCCGTTATTCAAGAACCAAATTCAATGATCTCGGATAATTTCAACAGATTCTACAGTTCAAGTTTTAATCAGTTACTTTTAGCTGAAGAGCTGGAGTTAAAGAGGCTGAATTCGTTAAAGGATAAAAATAATTGAGCGCGCGCAACTGATAGGTCGATTCCCGCTACGAATTTTTTTTTATTCCACATACGCGATCGAGGAATAGAAAAATTGTAAATACCACGCAGAGAGGGTAAAGTAGAATCTTAGATTGTGGTCGGTCAGTGAAGAAGGCTAATTTCTGATGGAAAAGCGCGAGTTCGGAATAGGGATACTCAGGGGGAACCTCTTCTGGCTCGTCATATGTCAGTGCATATGGCAGTTCACAACCAACATCCCCCGACCTTATCTTCCCCTATACATCGAGAACCTCGGAGGCTCCCCCACTGACATAGGGATAGTCAACTCAGCCTCGGCTATCGCCGGCTTGTTCCTCTACCCGCTCGGCGGCTATATCGCTGACAAGTCGGGAAGGGTGAAGCTCGTCAGCCTCGCGACATTTGGATACGCGTTCAGCTTCCTCCCCTTCGCCTTCGCTCCTCATTGGGAGTGGCTCGCACTCGCCAGCTTCTTCCAGAACCTAGTACTGTTTTACGCGCCGATACTCACCGTGCTCATGGCCGACTCGATGAGAGCTGGAAGAAGGGGCCAGGGATTCGCCCTCGCTATCTCTTTGCCCGCAGCGCTCGGCGTGGTCTCGCCTTTCATTGGGGGCTACCTAGTTGATGCTTGGGGCATAGTCCCCGCCATGCAGTCCATCTACAACATAGGCTTCGGGGCAGGGATACTCGTCGCCCTCATACGGGTTTTCACTTTGAAGGAGACGCTCGACCCATCCAGCGTGGAGAAGCTGGACTTCAGGAATGTGCCAAAGCTCCTGAAGGACTCATACCTCAGCTTCATAGAAACAGTAAGGTGGATGCCCGACCTCATCAGGACTCTCGCCGTAATGCAGGTGCTCCAGGTCTTCTTCAACGGCATAGCCGGCGCTTTCTGGATCGTCTACGCCACATCCCTACTCGGGATATCAGCGACGAGCTGGGGAGTGACCTCAGCGATACAGGGGGGAACAAGGTTGGTACTGGCACAGTGGTCGGGTAAGCTCCTAGATAGGGTGGGGCGGAGGAAGCTACTGATACCCTTCATGCTCTTGGTTCCTCTTTACCCGCTCATCTTTATCTATATCGTGAAAGACTTCACGGGACTAGCCCTCTTGGTCTTCTTGATGGCGGTGGGAAACGCCTTCTTAATGCCTGGATTCCAGTCGCTCCTGGCCGACGCGGTTCCAAAGGATAGACGTGGGCGGGTGACTTCAGCAGTTGGCGGGGGGAATTTTTTCATCGACATCAGGAACACGGGGATGGGTGGAGGAATGCTCCTGTTCCTCCCTATGGCAATTGCTCAGATACTCGGAGGTGTTCTCTACGAGAGTGACCCTACTCTTCCCTTCTACATAATGTCTGTAGGCATGGCCATCGTGGCTATGTGGGCCTACTTCAAGGTCAGGGACCCAAAGGACCTGTATGCGTAAATACTTAGTAAATCTGATTTGTGCTTACGCGCGCTCGGGCAGCTCCATTCTGCCCCTTAGGATCACTGTCAGTACCACAGCAGCCGCAGCAACCGCATCGACGCGCGCACGTTCAAACAGTAATACGAAAAACAATCATAATCAATGATGGCGAAACGATAAAAATAAATTAGTAAGCTTATAGCGCTTATGAAAGTGATTTCAAATCAGTAGAATTAGCCTTCCGATCGTCAGTTATGTGACTGAAAAGCGGTTTAACTATAATAGTCGCGCGCGACTGTCCTTAAAAAGATTTGAAAACCAACGGTTAATTAATTTTTCCAGGGCTACGCTCATCGAGCTTAAAGATCTGCCTAGCCATCACATCCCTAATCAAATTGGCGACCCGCACCGGATCCTTCACCTTGACCATCCGTTTAGTAAAGTCTCTCTCACTCTGAGTCTTGATCGTGATCTCCCCAGTGTTGAATATTCTACTGCTTATCGACCTAATCACTTCGAGATCCGAGAACCCCGTCGGAACAATAACCG
>CAZIKD010000227.1:0-4023 GCA_964539725.1 uncultured Candidatus Bathyarchaeia archaeon
CCCTAACCACCATGGTCGAGAAGCTCGACAGTCAGCTAGAACTGGCTTCAAAGCTCCGTGCTGTCGATTCGAAGCAGGTCGCGCTGAAGATACTTAACAGCCACTTCATGAAGGACATCGTCGGGAACCTCCGCGCCTTCACCAGTCAGACTTTCCGCTGCACAAAGTGTAACCGTAAGTACAGGCGCCCACCCCTCAGTGGGAAATGCCAGCGCTGCAGCGGCCCTATCCAGATGACGGTTCACAAGGGGGGTATAGAGAAATATTTGCAACTCGCCCTTGAGATGGTAAAGAAGTATGGTCTAGACCAGTATTATGTTGACCGTCTAGAACTTGTCAGCCTAGAATTGAGTCAGATCTTCGTTGACGAGAAGACAGAGGAACCTTCGAAACAGTTCAGCTTAATTGACTTCATGAGGGGCTTACCAGCCAAGAAATCTGTACAGTAACCCTTTTAGGGGGAACTGCGGGTATCTCGTTGGATCATCAATGAGCGGAAAGAAGAAGAGGGATCAATCCCCGGGTATGCCGTCGAGCAGCGCGGGACTAATGAGGTTCTTCCAAGACGAGACGAACGGTCCGAAGATCAGGCCCGAGTTCGTCGTTGGGGGCGCATTTGTTCTTATCGCAATCGTCCTCGCTGCAAGAATCTTCTTCGCTGGCCTCACCTTATAGACCCGTTTTTAAAAGCCTTTTAACCACACCCTCTATACGTGTCTCAATTAGGCAGGGTCAAATCTGTCATCCAGTAGGGAGGCAATAAGTAATATAATCGATTATTATTCCTACCTCGTCACGTTCCCTTCACGCCGGGTCATAGTCGCCTCAGTGATCGCCAGTACCGGTGTGGCGGGTGCAGTCTCATTCGGCCTTGCCTCAGGTTACATAGGGCTCGCCAGCGGGCTGATCTTCGGCTTACTCGGCCTCGCAGCGCCGATAATCGCATCGGATCTTATCATAGAGACCTTCTACCACGACGACCCCCTCCTAACCCCACGGCGCATCAACATCGTCTCATTCGTACTATGCCTAGTCACCGGTGTACTTCTGATAGTAGTTGGAGTACTATCAGGCTTAACAGGGAGGCCAGATCTCCTGTTAAGGGGGGTTCTGCTCACAGTATACTCGTCAGTCGGGTTACGCTTACTAATATTCTCGGTCTTCTCAACGAGGGGCACCATGAAGACGGCGTTAGCCATCGGTGTTCAGCCGCTTCTTATGGCTGTGGTGACTTACTATCTTAACCCCGAGGTCTGGCGTGTATCACTCACATCATTGCTATTTGTTCTGGTTATCATTCTGCTTGGCCCCATTATTCTCCTTGTTCGGATAAGCCGATGGAGTTTCAGCAATGGGGATCTGAGGATAATACCGCTCTTCAGGGCCTTCGTCTATGCTTGGGCGGAACAGCGCAATGAACCATTTGAGGAGCAGCTCGCCGTAGTATCGGAGCCGGCGAGGCTTGAAACGGATGAAATGGTGTTTACGGATTCGACCGGGGACTGTATAGGCCGACTAGTGGCTCCTTATGTTCACCCCGGCCCTTTCAGGAATGTGGGCAGCAGCGGCCTCAGCCGGGTAATCAGCGAAGGCCTCGATGGGGGATGTGAAACAATCGTCGCCCATGGCGTCTCGAGTCACGAGCGCGACTTGGCGAGGAGCGTGGATATGGATAAAATCTTATCAGCTCTTAGGGTTGCCGCGGTGTCCGCTCCATCCAACCTATGCAGTCTCATGACC
The DNA here is from genome assembly GCA_964539725.1 of uncultured Candidatus Bathyarchaeia archaeon. Lineage (GTDB taxonomy): Archaea > Thermoproteota > Bathyarchaeia > TCS64 > TCS64 > UBA8941. The sequence goes on from CAZIKD010000227.1 coordinate 1,741, forward strand.
CGCGGAGAGGTCTCGGGTGCAAAGGCGTCCTGCCAGATATTCGGTGATACCGCTCTATTCACACTTACCCTTAGCCCAAAGAGTCATGATGACATCCCGGACACAGTGAAAGACCGTGTGAGGGAAGCCACCTCGCGTCTCGGGCTAAACGCAGTCGTCGTGGACGCCCACAACTGCATCGACGATGAGGATCTACTGGATGAGAAGGACGTGGAAAACCTAGTAGCGGCCGCACAAGAGGCGTTGAGAAGAGCTACTGAGACCCAGCGAGGGCCTTTCATGGCTGGTTTCTCCCGTGTAAAGCCCAAAGAGTGGGGACTCGACGATGGCATGGGGCCATGTGGCATCGGCGCCGTCGTCGTCCAATCACAAGAAGCGAAATACGCCTACTTAATCTTCGACTCCAACAACATAATACAGGGACTCCGCGAAAAGCTCCTCGAATACGTGATGTCCCTCGGCTACGCGGATACGGAGATACTATCATCAGATACCCATCTTGTAAACGCTATAGGGGCCACAGATCGTGGATACCATCCTGCCGGTGAAGTGATGGAACTAGAAAAAGTTTTGAATTACATCGAAGAAGCCCTTAAAGGGGTTACGCTCACTCCCGCGCAAGTATCCTTTGCCCGTATTGCTGTCGATAACGTCCAAATCATCGGCGTGAAGGGCATCGAGTTGCTCAGGGGGATCGTGAAGACGAGTTTCATGGTGTTCATAAGAACCGCTGCGATTGTCCTCCCCCTCACCTTCATCGCGGCCACCGCCGCGGCCTTTCTCCTCTGACTGAACCATTAACGAGGGGGCACCGCAGTTGGAGCAAACCTTCACTCCTTTTATCCTAGATGGGACAGACTAGACTCTGCAGAGGGTGAACAGGGTTGAGTTACCCGAAGATAGTTATCACGCCTCCCGGCCCTAAGGCGAAGAAGATTGTCTCGAGGGACGAGAGGTACATCTCTCCTTCCTTTGGCAGGGTATACCCGCTCGTTGTGAAGGAGGCGAAGGGCTGCATAGTTACCGACGTTGACGGAAACGAGTTCATAGACATGAACGCGGGCCTCGCCGTAACTAACGTCGGCCACAGCCACCCTAAGGTTCTAAAGGCCATCCATGAACAGGTGGACAGGTTCCTCAGCTACAGCTACACCGATTTCTTCTACGAGAACTATATCGACCTCGGGGAGCAGCTCCACGAGATTGTGCCAGGGGAGCATAAGAAGAAATTCTTCTACGGTAACAGCGGAGCCGAGGCGAATGAGGCAGCGATCAAGCTCGCCCGCTGGCACAGTAAACGTCAGTACATCCTCGCGTACATAAGCAGTTTCCATGGGCGTACCATGGGGGCATTAAGCCTCACTGCGTCGAAGCCGGCTCAGCGCCGCTACTTCGCGCCCCTCTTACCCGGCGTGGAGCACATCTTCTACCCCTACTGCTATAGGTGCCCCTTCCACCTCGAGTGCCCGAGCTGCGACTACTACTGCGTAGACTACATTGAAGAGTACCTCTTTAGCAAGTTTGTGCCGCCGGAGGAGGTGGCGATGCTCATCGCCGAGGCGGTGCAGGGTGAGGGTGGCTACGTTGTCCCACCCCATGGCTACTTTAAGAAATTGAAGAAACTGCTCGACAAGTACGGCATCATGCTCGCTGTGGACGAGGTCCAGTCGGGTATGGGTAGAACCGGGAAATGGTTTGCCATCGAGCACTTCGACGTAGTGCCTGACATCGTCACCATCGCTAAGGGTATCGCTGCTGGCCTCCCGCTGGGCGTCATGGCGAGTCGCGCGGACCTCCAAGACTGGACGCCGGGGAGTCACGCTTCTACTTTCGGCGGTAACCCGGTGGCCTGCGCCGCCGCCTCCGCCGTCATCAAGGCGATTAAGGAGGAGAAGATGCTTGAGAACGCCCAGAAGCAGGGTGCTCATATAATGAAGAGGCTCGCCGAGATGAAGGAGAGCCACCCGATGATCGGTGACATCCGGGGTCTTGGCCTAATGTGCGGATTGGAGCTGGTTAAGGACAAGAGGAGCAATGTCCCTGCTCAACAGGAGACAGAAGAGGTGATGATGGAATGCTTCAGGAAGGGCATAGCCCTCGTGAACTGTGGCAAGAGCGTCATCCGACTAATGCCGCCGCTCCCCATCACGCGGGACCTCGTGGATAGGAGCCTAGACGTCCTCGACGAGACCATAGGCGCTCTGGAGAAGACTCGGAAGTAGCTGGGCCATCTCGCGCTATCATAGATTAAATTTTTTCAACTATTTTTTGACAACTGTGACA
>CAZIKD010000228.1:0-3974 GCA_964539725.1 uncultured Candidatus Bathyarchaeia archaeon
CCTCGTAGCTGTACTCCCTTGAGCGCGGCGTCGTTATGGGTGATTTGAGGACGTAAGCTCGGTTGTAGGCTGCGCCCCTCTCTCTGCATCGGAGGTAGATGATAATGCCGGCTAGGTGGTTGAGGTAGTCGCTTGCCTCGGGCATCGGCATCCGCTTACCTACTTTCTCCCTCGCCGAGGCTACCAGCGGTACCCCTGCTGAGGCGCAGATGCTCTTCATAGCGGCGATGCTGCGCTGCACCTCCTCGCTGACGCGCTGCCTATGTCTCTTGCGTGCGTCGTCCCTGCCCAGCTTGTAGATTCCCTTCACTAGGACTAGGCGCGTGCTTCGGCTCCCCGAGATGACGCGGTTCAGTTCGGCTGTGAGATTGGCTTGCTGGTCCGCGGAGGAGGCGACGAGGACTCGGACGCGTTTGAGGGCGTCCTCGGCGCTCTGGCCAGTGGCTTCGAGGAGGCTGGTGAGTTGCTCGGTGTCCATCATGATGTGCTCTACCCGGTAGTTTCCGCAGATTACGTAGACCGCCTCGGGCTTCGGCTCTTGCAGCGTTGGCTTCAGGCTGTTGGCGAGCAGGTGCGTGTAGAGGGTCTCGATGAGCTCGTCCTCGCCGTAGAAGAGGAACATTGCTTGAGCCCTGATGCCGCCTGTCAACTCGTCCAGTTGGGGGCTACCTGTGGGTATCTGTGTGGCCGTTTGGCTGGAGGCGAGTCTCTGGGCGTCGACGAACACCGACATGTGGCATTGAAGCCCCTGGGGTTTGTGTTTTTAAGTCGAACTCATTCGTCGAGAGCGGGGAGATGTCCGAAGGTTGATCTTAGTAATTGCTCGAAGCTCGCGAAATTCTTTATTTATTCGTAACAAACAAAATAGTCTCGATCAATTTGGATGCGATACAAGCTATTCTCGGTAGAAGAAGCATACGGAAGTTCACCGGAGAAGCAATCCCCGATAAAGACATCAAGCTGCTTCTTGAAGCGGCGATGGCGGCCCCCTCAGCTTGCAACCAGCAGCCCTGGCATTACATAGTGGTGAAGAATAAGGACACATTCAGTAAGGTAATTGAGGCTCATCCCTACACGAATATGCTACCGAAGGCATCGATTGCAATAATCGTATGCGCGGACCCGGAGCTTCAAACCTGCCCTGGCTACTGGGTTCAGGACTGCTCCGCTGCCACCGAGAACCTGCTATTGGCTGCACATGCTATGGGCTACGGGGCAACCTGGTGCGGAATTTACCCCATCGAAGATAGGGTGTGGAAGATCAGGGAGCTACTTGGGATCCCCAAGCAAGTTTACCCGCTATGTGTTATCGCTGTTGGGGTTCCTGATGAGGAGAAGCCACCTGCTAATAGGTATAAGCAGGAACGTGTGCACACTGAGAGATGGTGATTCTGGGAAGGAAATTATGCCATGAATCGAGCGCGTTAAATTCTAGATTTTATGGGTTAAATTCTACAGTTTCGGGTGATTCTTCTTCTTTTTAGTGCTTCTTGGTAACTTTATTTTTCTCATTTTGTTGGCCTCTCTAATTGCTTTCTGAGGGGTGAACCTAGTCACGCGCGCATAATATTGGAGGGCTCTCTCTATTAAGGATACTTCGAAAAACCTCTGGATGCGCGCGCACATATTTTAATATGATTAATATAACCCGAAAGCCCTTATATACTGGGGATCAATTTGAACAGAAACACTTACAAGATGAGACTTTTACCATCGAGGCCCAGTGAGGTTACGATATTTAGTAAGGATAACTTTATCCAGGGGAAGAAAATGGAGCCATTCGTCATCGGCGAGGGGGTCCTGGACTATACGTGCGGGGGCTGCGATCACACAATGCTGAGATCCCTGCGGTGGGGACAGATAACCCAAGCTGTATACAAGTGCCCCAAGTGCGGAGCTTATAATCAGATTGAGTTGATCGTAAGGAAGCATTAGTCGTTTTTCACTGTGCCATCAACGTAAAAACTCATAATATTACATATTTTTATTAAAAATTTATTTCATAGACATTTATTTTTGATGTGTTTATATAAAACGATGGTGTATTTGTTATTGGTAGATAACATGGAGCATATATTTACATACAAAATGATGGTGCTGAGGACAAAACCCGATAATGGGGCATTCCTCAGTAAGGATAATTTATCGCAGACGATGAAAATGGAGCCATTCATTTCTGGTAAGGGTTTTAGGAACTATAATTGTGGTCAGTGTGGTCACTCCATGTTGAAATCCATTCATAGGATCCAGATAACTAACGCCGTATACAAGTGCCCGAAGTGTAGCTCATTTAATCGGGTCAAGGTTTGAAAAGTGGGTGACTGTTGAAACGGCTGGTGAATGGGGCGTTGAGCGTCTACGAGAGGGTGGAGAGAATGCAGGAGAAGGATCCTGATAAGATATCGGGTGCAGAGTTTACATTAAACGTAAAATCTTGTTTGAATATTCCAAATTGCGCTTATTCACCGTTAGAGCCTCGGGTGAGAGTCATATTGAGCGCGGATGATGAGTGAGATTTAGCTAAGGATAGTTGAAGTCGGCTGTTCTAAACTGTAGAATTATAACAAGAAACCGGTTTCTATTAATCGATGAATCACACGAAGCGCCTCTACATCTTAGGAGTAATTTTAATCCTAGTAATGGGGGGAGTTGGGGTCATACTGAATTATTTAAGTCCTAGTCTGGCATACGCTGAATCGGATGCTAAGGCGTCAAGTGTCAACAAAAAAATAGTTGCGGCGAACACTGGCTTCGCCCTTAGGCTGCTAACGGAGCTGCAGAGTGTGCAGGAGGGAAAAAACATCTTCATCTCCCCTCTCAGCGTTTCAATCGCACTCGCGATGACTTATAACGGAGCGAACTCGTCAACACGGGAGGCTATGAGTATCACCCTTGGGCTACAGGGTATGAACGACGATACCATCAACACAGGTTACAGTCAGCTTATTGAGAGCCTCCTAAATACTGACAGCGAAGTGAGTCTAAACATTGGGGACTCAGTGTGGATAAGATCTGGATTCGCTAAGATAATTACCACCTTTACAGATACCTTGAGGAAGTATTACGGAAGCGGGGTCTACACGAGGCCATTCGACTCCACGACTGTGGATGAGGTCAACTCGTGGGTAGACAGGGAAACGCGTGGCAAGATCAACAAGATTCTCGACCAGATAGACTCGGATAATGTCATGTTTCTGATCAATGCGATATACTTCAAGGGGGGCTGGGTCGACGAGTTTGACGAGTCCGCGACTCACACATCGAACTTCAACACCGCCGACGGTAGCGCCGAGGGATCAATTGTTAAGGTAGACATGATGAGCAACGACGGTAGTTTCTACTACTATGGTGACGATAAGGTACAGATAGCTAGACTCCCCTATGGTAGGGATAAGATCGCGATGTATGTGTTTCTACCAGTTAAGGGAAATACGCTTGTTTCGTTAATGGCTGGCTTGAATGAAGAAAAGGTCAATGCCTACTTCCCCAAGCTCTCGAGGACTGAACTTGGGTTGCAGCTTCCGAAACTCAAGCTAGAGTACGGGAAGGTGGATCTTAAGGGCGTTTTAACAAACCTGGGCATGGGCATCGCCTTCGATAGTAATTCAGCTGACTTTGGTAGAATAGCGGATGTTAAGCCCGAGCGCCTATACATCGCGTTCGTCGACCACAAGGCGGTGGTTGAGGTAAACGAAAAGGGCACGGAGGCAGCTGCTGTGACTAATGTCGGGATATCTGTGACGAGTATGCCGATGAGGACGCCCTTCATAGTGGATAGACCATATATGTTCGTCATCAGAGACGACCGATCCGGGACGATACTTTTCGCTGGGCTGATCAGCGACCCAAGTCAACTAAAATCACCATAACACGTTTGCTCGAATATTTTCATGAGTGACTAATTTACTCATTCGCGCGCGCAGCTCATAATCGCCTTTGACGGTAATAGATAATAATTATCTATGGTCACCAAA
>CAZIKD010000229.1:0-3961 GCA_964539725.1 uncultured Candidatus Bathyarchaeia archaeon
GCTTGCGAATAAGTCAACGACTTTGTATGTTGGTTCTGGACACATGGTTTTTTTTAATTACGCCCTGGTTAGCATCATCTCTTTTTTCTCAGTTTTCATTAGGATTAGCCTCAGTTTTCTCCATCGGAGGGATAATAATCGGGTTATCTCTCTCCAGCGCGCGCGAATGTAAAATTATCCAAGAAAAGTTTCAGCATCAAACAAAAAGTGTTGCATATACTCGATGAACCTCTTTAGAGGCAACCTAATATACTTGGTGAACTCCGGGGAGGGCTGGAAAACTCCCTGCCTCGTGAACTCGAACCCCAATCCTACGTAATCGTCGACAACGGCAGCCTTAATTTTGATAAAACCTCTGATCCTAGCCGCTTTAAAACGGTGGTGACCATCCAACACTGCATATAGTTCCTTATCCGGGTGCTTGATGACAACAATTGGTGTCAGTTTCGAAGCGTCCATCACCTCAGCAAGCTTTTGTACATATTCGTAATCAACATTCTCGTCGCAGACAATTTTATCGACGGGCAAATCAACCGCATATTTTTCAGGCATAGTATAGGCGCGTATTAAGTCCGTCATCTGAAAGGTCTCAACATAAACGTAATAAAAAGTATTTCATTATTTCAGAAAGCGCTTCAATAGCAATCAGGTACACGTGGTTACATCGTAACGTAACCTCGCACGCGCCGAGTAACCGTGTATAGCTAAACAAAAAATCTCAGTAACGGTTAAACACAGACGGGCGTCAAGTCTCGATGTGCCCGACATCAAACAAGTACTCAAACACATAGAAGAGCACAGAGACGACAGCATTACCTATCTCCAGTCACTCGTCAGGCTCTATCCAGAGGGTGAGGAGCCCCTCCAGGAACACCTCTTGGCTCACTTCCGAGACCTCGGATGCCAGGTACATGTGGAGAAGCTTCTCCCAACAACCGTTCAACTTAGCAAGGAATTCGCGGCAGAGGAGACAATCGATATGACGCCGAGGATGCACATTATTGGTAAACTTGGAGGCTCCGGAGGGGGCCGCAGCCTGATGCTTATAACCCACCCCGATGGGGACTCGATAAGAACAGAGACGTGGCAAAAGCCCCCCCACGAGGGATTGATAGAAAAAGGGAGAATGTACGGGTGGGGAGTCGCCGACGACCTCGCAGGCATAGCCATGATGGTCGAGGCGACTAAGGCCTTAACGGCGACTGGCATTAAGCTGCGAGGCGACCTCTATTTGATGAGTGCGTGCGCCAAGAGGAATGCCTGGGGCATTGCAGCTCTACTTATGGCGGGCTACAAGGCCGACGCAGCCATCTATGTCCACCCGGCTGAGTCGGAGCTCGGCATGAAAGAGATTAAAGCCATGACATCGGGACTCCTCAAATTCAGGATTATGATTCAGGGCAGAAAACCCCCTAAAACAGAGTTCGTCCAAACAACATTCAACCACCTTGGCGTTAACCCAGTAGAAAAGGCGATTGACATAACACGAGCCCTACAAAAGCTGAACGAAGAGCGCAATAGGAGAGTCTACTACAAGCCACTCGTCGACTCCGTGGGTAGATCGACTAACCTCCTAATACCCTACATACAAGCCGGTACTATGTCAAACCTCACAGACGTCCCCCCATACTGCGTCATAGCTGGCTCACTAACGTTCCCCCCAACTGAGGACATCGACGACGTAATGAAGGAAGTAGAAGACTACTTGGTCACCCTCTTCGACTCAGACGAATACCTACAATTGAATAGACCCACATTAGAGTGGATTCAGGGAACCCAAGGAGTCGAGATGAGGGAAGACCTACCCATCGTCCAAGTGACTAAGAAAGCCATAGAGTCGATGACTGGAACCCTACCATTCAGTAACCCACTTTACAGCAAGAGCGACCTCCGGACACCGGTTCTGATAGCGGGCATCCCGAATGTTGCTTTCGGTCCACTCGCAGGCGATCTCGCCACGACGGGAGGCAGGGACGAGTGGGTCGACGTTGACGATTACATATGCTCGATCAAGGTGCTTGCAAAAATAATCCTCGCCTGGTGCAGTTAATCACTCCATAATCACCAGATAATCTGACACCTATATAGCCAATATATTCTATATAGCTCATCCTTTAATTTGATGTAGATTTAGTTAAAAGAGTGATTTGAGTTTAAAATATCGACACGTCGCTGGCTCAATAATATCGTTATACTTTTTCGTTTCAGCAATTGTCTTAATAAAGACGTCAGCAGCGTTCCTCGGCGCGTCCTTGGCCGAGAGCATCATATATGTGATAAAGGATACCACAAGTGGGGTTTCGGCTGGGTGGATCGGTACTGCTCTCCTCCACAGCAGTGGAGCCTTTGACTCGATAGTTGTAGCTTTCGTGTCAACGGGGGTAATGCCCCTGGGGCTGGCTGTCGCCACGGTGATAGGTGCCGAGCTGGGGACTACGGTGACTCCGTTTCTGATCTCGGTGTTAAACCAGGTAAGGGGGAAGGAACGTCAATCGGCGGCCTTCAACGTGACGATAACACATCTTCTCTATAATCTCTCGACGCTGGCGATATTCTACCCCCTAGAGCTCTTCTTTGGACTACTTACCTGGGTCGCAATCCAGGGTAGCTCAATCTTCCTTAAGGCTCCCTGGTTGAATACGATACCTAATACGCTTGAGGTTTTGACTCCTTGGGTCCCTGTGTTTCTCAGCTACGCCCCACCCTGGTTCGGGCTAATCGGAGGTGCATTGATGCTTGTTCTGGCCCTCGGGGGCGTGGAGAGGTACATGACCGAGTTGTTCAACATGCCGAGGTCCTGGAACCTGATCCGGGGAACTTTTTCTAAGCCGCTGAGAGCCTTCTTAGCGGGTTTCTTATTCACGCTGATTATACCCAGCACAACTGTCATGGTTTCATTGCTTATACCTCTAGCCTCGAGTGGGGTAATCAGCGCTGAATACTACATCCTTCCCTATATCCTCGGTTCCAACATCGGGACTTGTTTCAGTGTTATGTTGGCGGCCATGGCGACCGGCGAATCGGTAGCGATGGGGGTTTGGCTTGTTCAACTCTGCATCAACCTTGTCGGCGCGGTGATCTTCATGATGGTGATGAAGCCCTTCAGTCGTATCGTTAGGGCTATAGCTGAACAAATCGCGGCGTCTCCGAAGCTCACCTTAATAATAACAATTGTCTTTCATCTGATACCAATCTCAATAATCCTCTTCTATATACTAAGGTCTTAATGATTTTTGGACGCGGCCTCAATCGTACTATGAGCGCAAGCATCCCCCTCTTCTCGCAGCACGCGTAACTTTTGGATTACTCGATGCGCGTTGTTCAGTATTATTCTTGGGGATTATCGGGAGCCCTTAATGGCTATCGACGGGCGGCCTTATCCTTGATGACGATGGTTTGAGCGAGGAGGGTGAATATCCTTTGGCTCTTCTCGTTCGCGAAAAGCCACCCCAGGATCACGTCGAGGGGAAGGAGGAATGCCTTACCGAAGGCCTCGATGGCGGCTTGGCGGAGATCAATCGGGCCACCATTGAGATTGGTAACTCTAATCCTCATCACCATCTTGCCTATACTCTGGCCGTAGCTAAGGTCCATGAAGATGAAGTAGACGAACCAGAACAGGTTGTCGAAGCCCCAGTCGCTCCAGGGGATGTACCTGGGGAGACCGAGCATCCCCCCTGCGAAGAAGCTGGGCAGGTAGATTAATCCCTTGATTATCCCAAGGACGATGCCCGCGAGAATCATGTCGATGATGTACGCTAGTATCCTGTCGCCCCAACCAGCTAGGTCAATCACCTTTGCGTTTGGCACCTCAGCGGTTTGCTGAGGGGGCGTGACCGGCGCACCGCATTTCTGGCAGAAGACTGCGCCCTCAGTCAGCTCGGCGCCACATTTATCACAATTCGCCATCTCTTGAATCTCCCTATTTGGTGAAAGTGAAGCGATTAATAATGTTACCTGA
>CAZIKD010000230.1:0-2395 GCA_964539725.1 uncultured Candidatus Bathyarchaeia archaeon
GTGCGCTATTTTCGAGCAATATACTAGTTATTATTGGCAATTTTTAGGTATTTATGATAAATTCAAACGGTTGAGTATTCCTACCACCCGGCGCGCGCGGGTTAACAAATCTTGAGTTGGCGCGCGCGAGAGTCACCGGGGACCGTCTTAAAGGCATTGATAATGTTAACGAGAGTCTTCTTTACTTCTTCCATTATATTGTTCGTTTAACGAGGGTCTCACGCGTGAGAGGCGGATGCAGGATTAATGCGAGGGGTCGATTAGATACATGCGTAAACTTGTTAAAGACTACGACATCTCTTTAAACTGATTTTATGAGCAAGTCTGTGACCTCTTATATCGTAGAGTTTCTACGCGAGAAGAAGCCCATAGGCGGCGAGCTGAAAGCGAAGGCGATAGAGCACATAACCGACGGCATCGCGGTGATGCTGGCGGGCTCAAGGACCGACGCGGTCAAGAAACTGGTCGACTTCTCCTCCACTCAGACCCAGGACTCCACCTCTACTCTCTTGGGACTAGCCTCGAAGACTTCACCGACATATGCAGCTCTGGTCAACGGCACAAGCGGCCACGCGGACGACTACGATGACACCCAGCTCGCCTCCTCGCCGGATAGGGTATACGGTCTAATGACGCATCCTACCGTACCCGTTCTCTCCTCAGCTCTCGCAGCCGGGGAGTACGTCTCCTGCACAGGGGCAGAGTTCCTCGAAGCCTTCATCGCCGGCTTCGAGGTAGAGTGTAAAGTGGCTGAAGCCATTAATCCCCAGCACTATATGAGGGGCTTCCACTCCACGGGCACGATAGGGGCCTTCGGGGCCTTTGCCGCTTCGGCCAAACTCATGGATCTGGGTGAGGATGAGTTGAGGTACGCCCTAGGCATCACAGCGAGCCTAAGCTCAGGGATAAGGGTCAACTTCGGAACGATGACCAAGCCCCTCCACGCCGGAAGAGCGGCCGCTAATGGCTTAACTGCCTCCATGCTCGGGAGGATGGGGTTCACTGCGGATAGGGATAGCTTGGATGGGAGATGGGGCTTCTTTAATGTACTCGGAGACGGGTATGATCCGGAGAAGGTGGCGGGTAAGCTCGGGAACCCGTACTCGATTCTAGATCCTGGCGCCAGTGTGAAGATGTATCCTTGTGGCGTCCTCGGTCAACCCTCTATGGACGCCCTCCTCGAGATGGTCAAGGAGTACCACATCCAAGCCGACGAGATCAAGGAGATAAGGTTGCGTGCGGGTCCGAATATCCTGGAACCTCTGAGGTATGTGATGCCCACAGACGGCCTTCAGGCCAAGTTCAGTCTACAGTTCGGCCTCGCGAGCATAGCGTTGCAGCGCAGGGCGGGTCTGAGGGAGTATACGACCGAGTTCGTCACCAGCCCCAGAATTGTCGAGATGATGCGGAAGGTGAAGACAATAAACGACCCTGAGATAGCTCGGATGGGAACTGATAAGATGAGGAGCATTGTGGAAGTCGACCTATACAACCTGAAGACTATGAGAAGGATGACTGACACCACCCGAGGGACGCCTGAGAAACCTCTTATGGAAAATGAACTATACGAGAAGTTCAGCGAGTGCGCCAGCTTCGTCTTCAGCCAAGATGAGGTGAGCGAGATCTACGATAAGATAAGGAATATCGACAAATTGAATGAACTCACGGAGCTCACTCGACTATTAAGCGCATGTGCCCAACATGGATAGATGCTCGCATTATGGTAACGCGATCGTCTCACAGACGTTCCCCGTGAAATATGCTCGCAGGTGCTTATGAATTTGAGCGTGCTTATACGCCAATTTTTTTTCTCATAATTGACTTAATGTGTTCTGATTAACATGGACTCATTACTTATTATAGGCTCAGTGGGTAGCGAAGGTTACGACATGATATACCAGATCGCCTCGCGCGTACGAATATCAAATGGTTGGACGCTTCTATCGCTTGGCTCTTTTACACAATTATAAATCATTTGATTTGAATGACCTGTATAATGAAATAAACCGTTTCGCTGCTTTTCTTCAATCGCATAGCCAGCGTTTGCTTATTGCGTTTGATTTTATCATAACTTAGTTTAATGTTCAATCGCGAACACGTGTGCCGGTCGTAACCCGCCTTCTGAAATATTACCTGAGTGTTTATCGAACAGTAAGAATGTAGCGTGCGTTCAGGGGATCTGCGTACCATAAACAGCTTTATCGGAGTGTTGAGTCCACTGCTATGCGACAGCGGATAAAGCAGCAGGTTCAAGAACCCGGGTCGTAGATGGCAGGTTGGTCTACATGGAGCGCCACTTTGGGAGCGCGTATCAGCGCTACGCTAACTACTGCCATGAGCGTGGCGTAGATGAGAATGAGGCTGTAATCGCGATGACGGTGACATGTCACATTGA
>CAZIKD010000230.1:2495-3938 GCA_964539725.1 uncultured Candidatus Bathyarchaeia archaeon
TTAGACTCAGTAACAGCTAAACTGTTGAAGGGTCCAAAAAAATGAATTTTGGTGATATGAAGATGGGAGATGAACAGTACAACACGGCAGTTATGGTTATGGGGTTCTACGGCGGCTTACTGCAGGAAGTAGTAAAGGAGTATGGGTGGGAGAAAGCCCTTGAGATGCATAGCAACCTGGGTTTCCCGATGGGGGTCTCTACAGGTCAGGAGGTAAAGAAGGCGGCGGGAGGCAAGAAACCCGATGTCAATCTGCTTGAGGCAGCCAACACCCAAATGATGACAGCGTTTGGCGCCACCTTCAAGGTAAGCGAGAAGGCTAACTCAGTCAAGTATGAGATCTCCAGATGCCCAATGTATGATGGTTTGAAGGCGTCGGGCTTCAGCCATGAACAGGTTAGGAAGATGTGTGTAGCCATGTCCTCAAAGGAATATGAGGGGATCAAATCGGTGCTTCCAAATGTTATTGGGAGCGCGAAGCCAAGGACAAAACCTGATGGAATCTGTATCGAGGAATTCGTAATCCGCTGACCCTTCTTTTTTGTGTAATTTTTCGCACGCGGCTACCAGAACCCCCGTCGCGCGCGAGTATATACCGCCTTAGAACATCCACCAGTTTGAGTATGCTACTTGCTTCTCCTTCCCTCTGAAGAAGAGTTTCACGTCTTCATCGTTTAGCAGCACGCGTGAGTCGGTAGAGGTTCTCTGTCGCAGCGGAGCCGACCTCTTCCATAGTTAGGCCCATTATTCTGCCGATGATATCACAGGCCTTCACGACCTCCCAGGGCTTATTGGAGTCGGTCTCCGTGACTATAAGCCTCATGGGGGTGTGCTTTACTGCCTCCTCGAAACCGGGGGGAGGCGCCTGAAGGGTCCGGAGCCCGAGGGAGAGGTAGATTCCGAGCTTCTCGCAGCGCAGGGCATATATCCTATCCTTTGCGAAGCCGTGGATCATCGCCCCGGTCTTCGCTGCGCCCTCCTCCTCGAGGAGGTCTAAGGTTTCCTGTCCCGGCGCCCTGTCGTGGACGATGATAGGTAGGTGTAGCTCCCTTGCGAGCCCTACATGGGCGCGGAACGTCGCCGTCTGAGTGTCCTTATCCACGTACTTCTCTTCCCTGACCCACTGGTGACTCATCCTCCCCGTATAGTCTAAACCCGTCTCCCCTATGGCGACTACCTCGGGGTTCTTGGCGAGCCTCAGAAACATCTTACAAGTCTCTTCAGTAAACTCATCGCTGTACCAGGGATGGACTGCGAGGCTGAATCGTATGCTCCGGTGCCTCTTGGCCAGCTTCAACGCGGTGTTCGTGGATGCCTCATCTAAGCCCATGGTTATCATGAGGGCGAGTCCCGCATCCTCGGCTCTCTTCACGTCCTCGGGGCACATGTCGCCGAGGTGGCAGTGAGATTCAGAGTACAAGTTGATCGGTTGATGGATCGAGTC
>CAZIKD010000231.1:0-3931 GCA_964539725.1 uncultured Candidatus Bathyarchaeia archaeon
ATACTCGATTCGCATCCGAGAGGTCGGGGGTTCAAATCCCCCAGCGTCCACCAACAATTCTATTCCAAAGGGATTTAATTGACTCCTCCAAATGCGCGCACAGTGAGGGCGTTCCTTTTTATGGGTGCTCGCCAAATATTAATTGGAACTTATTGATTAGACTTGAATCGGGTAAGACTAGAGCATACTGGGATAGGCTTCAGGATGAGCTAAGGGGTAATAGCTTGGAGATGGAGACGTGGGCGCTTGAGCCTCGTAGCGGTCACTTTTACGCTCGAGGGGTCTCAGACCGTGTGTTCATAGAGGGTAAGGGGATCAAAGGGATCCGAACGATTGGGTTCCCTGAGTTCGAGAAAGTTGCGAAGCATTACAACGACTACCTCGATGAGGCCCCAGGCGTCAAGCAGAGAATGAGAGATGAGGTCGGTTACAATACATCTTACGTACTGACGCTGATTCACCACGTCCTAGAGAGGGGGGAGCCGGAGCCAAAGGAGCTTACACCTAAACCCGAGAGACCGGTGGAACCCTTACGCCTCAAATACGTAAGGACTAGGGGTAGAAGATAGGATATGTAGCCGACGGACGCGAATCTGAATAGGTGAACTCTGCCCTAGTCAAATGCTAATCTGAGCCTGACAACGAAGGCCTTTAATCCCATCTTCGCCGAGTCCTTGAACAAGTTAACAGTTGTTCCCCTGTCTTCGACCCACGTGACGGGTATCTCTCTTATCTTGTAACCTCGGTGGCTCGCGACGGCGAGGACCTCGGTGTCCCAGAACCAATGCGTGTCCTCGACCTCCCCGAGAATCGCGAATAGGCTACGGCGGTTGAACGCCTTGAAACCGCACTGATGGTCATGGACGCCTGTTTTGAAGAGGAGCCGTATCAGGGAGTTATAAGCCCATGAAGATAATTTCCTCGTCTTCGACCTCTGAACGAAGCTGTCCCGCATCATCCTCGAGCCTGTGCAGATATCCCACCCCTCTCTGATCGATTCGACTAGGGGTCGGAGGGAGCTCATACCTGTGGAGAGGTCCACATCCATGTATGCGAGTATCTCCCCCCTCGACCCCCTGAAGGCTCGGGTGAGCGCCCTGCCCCGGCCCAGCCTATCA
The DNA here is from genome assembly GCA_964539725.1 of uncultured Candidatus Bathyarchaeia archaeon. GTDB lineage: Archaea > Thermoproteota > Bathyarchaeia > TCS64 > TCS64 > UBA8941. Next base: position 1,119 of record CAZIKD010000231.1, read on the forward strand.
TCGCTGTGAAGCACCTTCACAGCCTGGTTGACCTGTGAGAGGCGTCTCGCCAGCTCATCGGTGCCGTCGCTGCTTCCATCCTCAGCTACAATAATCTCGTAGGAGGCAGCTATCTTAGAAATTTCCTCCTCAGCCACGACGATCGCCCTCTCCAACCCATTGACTTCATTGTAGGCAGGGAAGACCAGCGAGACCTCGACCGTTTCACCCAACAATCAGACCCCCAGGAAGTCCCAAGCTTGGAACCACTTTATCCACGTGATATACCAAGTGGGTGTAGGGTAACCCGATATCACCGGGTAGAAGGCGAAGAAGGCGATGGCGACAGCTAGGAGATATAGGACGACATACTTCCTTGATCCCCGCTCAACCCAGAACTCCCCGAGGAGTCCAGCGATGATTAGGACTAGCAACGGCACCTCGGGGTAATAGTGGTAGATATAGGTGTCCCTCGTGATAAGCGCATAGGGGAGAAGCTGCGAGAGGTAGAGGACAACGAGAAAAATGAAGTTAGGCTTTCTCTCCTTAATCCCCATTAATAGGGCGATTAGGACAGCAGCGAGGCCGAACCACCAAATTGCTGGATTCCCCATCGCGCTTATAATCGATATCAGGTCTCCTGGGAAGTAGATCATAGAGAATCTCAAGGGCCTTAACATAAGGGGCCACGTTACCCAGCTCGACGCGAAGTGGTGCTCTGGAGGTAGCCCCGAGTGGAAACCTAACATTTGTATCTGGAGGTTAATTATGTCTCCAAATGTATGTCCGATGGCTAGATACGGTAAATACGTTAAGAAATAGACGAGTCCTCCAAAAATGAAAGAGAAGAGGGTCATTAATAGGGGTCTCACTAGTGACTTCAGCTTCGCTAAGACGTTCCCAGCCCCAGGTGACGCTATCAGAGTGGCGAGAACCATTAAGATGACCTGCCCCGCTACTCCAAATGCAGCGGTCCACTTCACACAGATCGCCAGTGATGCGAAGAGAGAGCCGAGGAAGATGTACCATGGCTTTACCCCTCCCGACTTTGACATCTGTTCATAGTTCAAGTAGAAGAATAGAATCGACATTGTGGAGAAGAATACTAGGAATGTATCCACAGTCCCGATCCTACTCATGGTGAAGTGCATGAAGTCCAGAGAGAGGAGAAATGAAGAGACGCATGCGGCGAACCGAGTCTTGAAGATGACGAGTCCAGCGAAGTACACGACGGGGATCATGAGCGTCGCGAATATTACGCCGATGAGTCTCCAGCCGAGGGGCGAGAATGAGAAAAGACTGATTCCAGCTGCCAGTATGAGCTTACCCAATGGAGGGTGTGTCCACTCAAAGGCTTCTCTCTGAGCCAGATAGTCCTGGGCTGCCCTCACAAAGTAGATCTCGTCGAAATAGGTTTGGCTAAAAAAAGTTGGCGGGTACTCAATAAGCCCCTGCTCATCGAATAGCCTGCTAACATGGATGTCCAGCGGGTCGCTCCCCCTCGACTCAATTATCGGGATCGTAGCGCCGTTCTCGTCTACTGCCCCAACTTCATAGATTTCCTCACCAACCAAGAAGTGGATCTTGAGAGAGTCTGTCACAACATTCAGATCTTGCAAGCTGATCCATTTGTAGTAACCCGCCTTGTTGACGTAGCCAGCCGTTTTCCAGTCTTCAACTGATTTCTGGAAGACTACAGCGGATACGTTGTATTCGCTGTTTATGTAGAAATTGAGTGAATCAACGCTTGTGTTCTGTGGGAAAGTGATGTATACATCCTCCGACTTCAGGTGCCAGCTAGTCGAAGGGACCCTCGCTGCCCCAAGGTTGAAGATAGCGAAGAGGAAGAAGGCCACGCTTATTATGAATATTGCAGCGGCATCTTTCCTACCCAGCATCAGTCGCGCCTCGCCCGTATGATGAATATTATAGTTACTGGTTAGCCTGTTTTAAACTATCCAGCGGCTGCGCGATCGGCATGAGTTTAGGCACATTAGATAGGCAATTATCTTGAAATCTGTCCCGACGTTATAGCCGGGCCTCACATGATCCTACCTGAAGAGCTCCACCTCGTCCGAGAGAAGATGCAGTCCCATGCGAACCTCCTGCCTTTTGATAAGAAGTTTATTGCAGCAGACGCCGTGATTGATGCAGGTGAGCCATGCGTTTTGGCGAAGTTTGTCAAGGATTTTGGTGCTCTCTGGATTTAAAATAGCATATGCAGAGAGAACGATGCGTAATAGAAGCATCTAACTCCAACATCATATCCAGGAAATTCGTTGGTGCCGCTGGTGTGATTTGAACACACAACCCCTCGGTCTTCAGCCGAGCGCTCTCCCAGGCTGAGCTACAGCGGCGCGACAAACACTAGGCTGGGGGAGTTGATATAAAGATTTTCGTCAGATCAAGCGAGCACCAACTTCATCATACGCTGGATCGTCTACGCTACATCCCCACTCAGAATATCGACGTTGTGTACGCAAGATTAAAAAAATAGACTAGCCTGCTCTTAGGCTAGCCTCCCATACAGCTTCGCCGAGGGTAGGGTGGGCGTGAATCGTTTTACGAAGATCCTCGATGGTGGCCTTTCTCGATATAGCTAGTGAAATCTCCCCCGATAACTCGCTCACATCTGGTCCAAGCATTTGAGCACCTAACACGACTCTGCTCTTCGACCCATACACCAGCTTGAACACACCTCTATTCTCCCCCAGAGTCAAAGCCCTGCAGTTGATCCTCATAGGATACAACACTGAAAGCGCCTCAACGCCGTTCCTGTTAGCTTCCTCCTCATCAACACCAACAAACGCTATCTCAGGCGCTGTGAAGATGCA
>CAZIKD010000232.1:0-3879 GCA_964539725.1 uncultured Candidatus Bathyarchaeia archaeon
AAGGATTTTCTGGGGACGCGGGAAAATGCACGCGCAATCACTCCTATAGGAGGAAAGTGCGACAGAGACTAATTTATTGCTTTAAATGAAGAAATAATGTCCGTTTATTCAGCCTTAAAAATCGTTGTTTCTCTATATGTGCTGACATCAAAATCATGACTTATATCCAGTTTAGCTTCAATATTTTGATTTTTTGATCGCCGCGTCTTATCCTTAGTCGCATAATTCAATAACATAGTGATAAAATCGACTCTTAATTTCGCTCGCACGGCCCCCAGGGAGGTCCACGAAACTGAGAAGAGGGACATACAAGTCCACACCGAGAGTCTTGGGGCGGATCCAAGAGCCCTAGGGGATATGCTGATACATACACGCGATTTGGCAGGAGCTGGTGAAGCTGGGCGCGTGCGAGGAAGTAAATCGCATATTGATCAGCTCTTTCAAGAGGTAGCGCGCGAAGCTAATTATTGGGAGTTCCAAGCATGCGAGCTCGAATGCGAGTTTTTTTTATGATTTCTTCTTGCATTTTATTAATATCCCATTTTGATACGGTGTCTAAAAAAGTAGGCCCTTGTTTTTGCCATTCATATTTGTCGGTTTCAAAAGCCATCATGTGACAAAGAGTTTTTGACTGCCATAGAGTAAGAAGAAGATCTCGAAGTTCATCCCTTATTTTATCCTCATTTCTAGGAGTTATGAAGGCTTCAAAATTAGTAGAAATTGATATAATGATCAATGGAAGATATTTTTCTATCAAAATTATATCGGATATAGAGATGTATTTATAATTTATCAATTTCTCATTTAAGTGGTCATATAATATTTTTGTTCTGACTAAAGATCCATAATTAGTTACAGTGAGTGAAAGATTATTATATTGTGTTATAAATCTTGAATAAGCATTTAATTGACTCTGTGGAATGTACTGTTCATATCCGGAGGGAAAATCGAGATAATCAGAAAAATATTTTATTGTGTAGTTAAATTTTGGGTAATAATTAAAGAAGATTATAATTAATGCGATTATAATTAGTATGCTTAGGGAAAATAATGCTATGTTTCTTATTAAAATAAATTCTGATGCGAATAATAAGGAAATCGCTAAATTGCCTGCAATCCCTATCAAAGCTGCGATTAACCAGCTAACAACCGTTAGCTTCTTTGAAATAAATTCTTTAAAGAAGTGGTCTGATAATTCAAATTCCCTTTCATACCAGTTAGTGTTCTCTTTAACGGGACCAGATTGTTTATTCGGGATTTTTAAGGTTCCTGATGGAAGGTAGGGCCAACTATTATAATCTTTAATTCGGGTCTCTAAAAAAATTTCATCTGAACGTTTATGAGTTGACACTTTAAGTTAATATATGAATTTTTTAATATTAACTTATTTTATTCGCGCACGCAGTGAGCATGACAGAGATCAGTCCCAGCGAGATGAAAGAAGCTAAGCGTATCCCGAAAACTAATTTCTCATTTTTATTGCTTGAGCACTTGACCGAAACCCTAGACGGGATAGAGATCGGGAAAGTACTCCAATGGTATGCAAATCTCAGGAGGATTAAAGTGGAGGAATTTACTCAACACAACGTATGCCAGAATGTGGCGTTTGCGGAGAACAAGTGGAAAAAGTTTATCTGTGCAGGAATTGCAGCGTAAAGTTCTGCGAAAACGACGGTTCTCCCGAGGAGAAGACGTGCATCAACTGCTCAGAGAAGGACAAGGAAAACCGTGAGGCCGAGCACGAGGAGGAACGCGAGAAAGAGCACGAAGGTGAAGAAACAGAAAAAGAGGAGGAAGAGCGTGAAGAAGACGAGGAAGAGGACAAAGACGAAAACCTAGACAATTATAGGTGATTAACCAACTAGCGAGGGGCATCCCGAAGCTCGCGTCACACACAGATACTTTTTAAAGTGAGAATAAGTGTGCGATTTGCGGTTCAGCTGATAGGTTTAGTCACCTTGAAATTGGGGCTATATCGTCTTAGCTAACTCTGCGCCAATTTGAGCGAATGCCTCTTCCACGCCTTCCTCTAACGGCCCCTCCATACCTTTTACAACCGCCGTAACATGAGACTTAACAATCATCAAACCCAGACCCTTCAAATTTCCCTCGATCTTTCCTCCAACACTTCCAGCCAAACTGCTCTTATTCATTTTGGTGTCATACGCAAACGCCTTTTTCCCACTCAATCCTTCAACAGTCTTCAAGCGCTCCAGAAATGCCTTTATCGGTTTCGTTACATTCCAAGCATGTACAGGGCCACCAACAACCAGCAGATCATACTTACTCACTTCATCAAACTTGACCATGTCAGCCCGTAATGTGTCGACATCAACACCGCTATCTCCCAACCCCTTCGCCAAAGCCTTTGCAACCTTCTCTGTATTACCATACACACTATCATAGACAACCAAAGCCTTACCCAAACCCCTCACCCCTCACATAACAAAATAAACTCCACGATTTAAAGCTCGTTGAATGCAGAGTTCAATAAATGATATGTGTGGGAGGGCGCGCGCGAAAAACAAATATATGTAAGCATTATTCATAAGAAAAAGCCAATTGTATTATAATTTCTTCTCCATATAAATATAATAGGATCCCCCTTCCGATTCGGTTCCAGGATATTTACCTCTCTCTTTGAAGCCAGCGGATTTGAAAATATGGACAGCTGCTTCTAAAAAATATGCTGTATCAAGACGAAGTGTAGAGTAACCAAGCTCTCTGGCTCTATCCATCAACCTAACCATCATCTCCTTACCATAACCCTTCCTATGAAACTCAGGTCGAATGAACATGCGTTTAATCTCGCCGACACCATCCTCCAGCTTCCTGAGTGCCCCCATACCAACCGCTTTATCATCGACCATCAGCAGGTAAATTATTCCTTGATAAGGGTTGATTGAAGCGAATTCTGGGAAAATATTCTTAACATATTCTCGCGGATTCTTAACAAAACCTGTAGCGCCCAAGTTTTTTATAGCTGCATCTCTGAGGTATTCAAAATACTCCACATTTAGTTCGAAGAACTGTTCCCTGTGGATTCTATCATCGTAAGGAATGAGGGAAGCCATTTTCTTTTCCCATAAGAGAAATAGCCAAATAGGGTATTAAAAATATTGGAGACTTTGCATGCGCGCGATAAACTACTTGCTTTTTAATATATTACCAGCACGAAGCCGACACACACATCAGCAAAATACTTAAATCCCCCAACCGCGCGCGCCTTAATCACACACACAAAAAAGGAAGTATCAGCGCACGCGTGCTATTTTCTATGGAGGTTCTCGGCAGCTATGAATGTAAGTCCCTTTTCGGTGAGCATCTTCGCGGTCTGGTTTAAAGCCGCATGTTTATCGAGGTAATTGGCAAGAAACTTGGACATCAAGCCCTTCTCCACGATATCTTTCTTCGGCATAAAGTAGTCGAGTATGTCTGAGGAGTGGTCACGCGTTTCTTCGGTTTCAGGTAAACCACCTTCATGTTTAGCGCTTATATTCTTGACATGGTCAGCTAAGGCTATGAGTTCAGTTTGCCGATTGTATGGTTGCCTAACTATGCTTCTATAGGCTTCCGTTACGTGATGCTCGATACGGATGATGTCTTCGAAACCCCAAGGCCTTCGTATCTGTGCGGTGAGTTCAATCGTTTCGTTGTTTACGCTGTTTGATAGGTTAAAGCCAGTGAGTGGAGTAGAGCCATCAGGTCGACTGAACAGCTTCGCAGTCATCAGCGTCCACAACACGGAGTAGGGGTTGTCGGTTCCGAGGAAAACCGAGATCTTGAATTCTATATCTATTCCAAGCTTATGCAGGAAATAGCCTAGGAGTACGCTGCCCGTGTTTGTGTTCAGGATCTGTCTAACGCCGTACGTTGTGT
>CAZIKD010000233.1:0-3846 GCA_964539725.1 uncultured Candidatus Bathyarchaeia archaeon
ATTGATTAAACGAAAAACGAAATTTCAGTTAGGCAAATCCTTCAGTAAAAACACAACACCGAAAAAATCAATTTAGGTCCAATCGCGCGCGCCTCGCCACAGATCTGATCTTTGCTTCCTTGTTTGTTTTCACACCAGACGCCAATCATTGCACGGATTTTCTTTCGCTCCCTAGCTAAACGGAGCTCCTCCCTCATCTTAACAGAATTTAGCGGCAGACCAAAATTTCAATAAACCGTCGCACACTTCTTAGCCCCCTAATCGGAAGAGATGTGCTGTTTATCCATTTAATCGCCGTGAAAACACCCACTTCGATGTAAAATGTTAAAAATTCTCGCCGTATCATTAAAAAAGGCGAAAACAAAATATCAATAAAAGTTATTCAATGTGGCAGTCTGATTGACGGCACAGGGAGACCTGCCCTCGAGGACGCCGTCATCCTCGTAAGAGGCTCAAAAATATCATCAGTCGGAAAGAGGAACGAAATTAAAATCCCAGCTAATGCAAAAAACATAGACGCATCAGATAAAACCGTTGTTCCAGGACTGATCGATTCACACACCCACTTCTTAGGAATGGGTTACAAGCTTGGCTTCATCCAACTGGATGATGCCGAATCCATCACCGAAATCTCTGAACGCGTCAAAAAGTACATCAAAAATCGTAAGTTAAGTAAAGGAAAGTGGGCTCAGGGAAGAGGCTGGGACGACCAGAACCTCGAGGAAAAACGTTACCCTACGCGACTCGACCTAGACGCGGTCTCCCCAAGTAACCCAGTTGCCCTCACCCGAATATGCGGCCACATGATTATCCTGAACACATGCGCACTCAAAACCTGCGGCATCACAAAATCGACGCCAAACCCTCCTGGTGGCCTCGTCGATAAAGACTCACATGGGGAACCCACGGGAGTCCTAAGAGACGCGAGGGGCATGATCACCCCCCACATTCCTCCTCCCACGTGTGAGGAGGTTCGACAAGGCCTCCGCGACGCAACAGCCCTCGCCCACAGTCTTGGAGCTACAACGATCCATGACTGCAGCAGACCTGATGAGACCAACGTTCTAAACTCTACAGCCCCCTACATAGACGCCCATAAAGAGGGCGACCTGAGGATACGCGCCCATGTCATGACCTGGTACCCCCGAAGATGGGAAGGGGATGAGTGGCTTACTCTAGGGACAATAAAGATTGGAATAGACGGCTCAATGGGGGCCCAGACCGCCCTCCTCTACGACCCATACATAAACAACCCTTCCACACATGGAGTATACGTGGGGGACCCAAAGCGGAACAAAGCAGTAGTCAAAGAAGAACACGAGATGGGCGGAGAGATAGCCATCCACGCCATAGGGGACAAAGCAATCAACGAAGCAATCAACAGGATAGAGGAAGCCCTTCAAGCAAAGCAGAGACCTGGCCACCGCTATCGAATAGAGCACTACGAGTACCCGACCGACGAAGACATCCAGAGGACTAAGAAGCTCGGAATCGTCACATCGATGCAACCCAACTTCGTAGGCGAGTGGGCTTGGCCCGGGGGAATGTACGACACCCGCTTGGGAAAGAAGAGGCTTGAAAGATGCAATCCATATAGGAAGCTGCTGGACCTTGGAATTCACATTCCCTTCGGGTCAGACGGCATGCCCTTCCACCCTCTATACGGCATCTGGTCTGCAGTCAACCACCCGATAAAGAAGAGCAGAATCACACTAGAGGAAGCGGTGAAATGCTTCACATACGAGGGAGCCTACGCGACAAGAGAGGAAGATCTTAAGGGCACCATCGAACCAGGGAAACTAGCTGACATAACCATCCTACCCGTCGACATAACCAAAAACTGGTTCAAGCTAAAAACCACGAACCCAGCTGAAATTGAGGAAGCAAAGAAAAACATTAAGGGGCTGAAGGCATTCATGACCATCCTCGATGGCGAGATAGTGTATTCTTCTTAAACTACCTATTCTGCTTACGTTTTAAACAGTCAGAGACTTTTTTCCCACACATAAGATGTAACCCAGATATCTGTTCGCCACCCGATCCCGCAACAGAACACTCTTAGCCTTACTAATCCTGCCGAAGCGCTCCCGCATCTTCCCGCTCCTCAACGCGAGGACAAGAATCCTCCAGAGGGTGCCTATGAGCTTGCCCCATCCCCCAAACTCATCCACAGTATTCAATGCATAGGGTTGCTGCGAGTAGTTAGAATACTGCTCTAAGAAGATGTCACTGAACCCAGCGGACCCGAAGGCTGAACCCCATGACGCTGGGCTGCGAATTGTGAAGGGAAGGTCAGTCAGCTCCTGAGGACACTTTCACCATAGTTGACACGATCCAGGGCATCAACTTGCACATCATCAGCCTTATACATCTCGTTAACCCCAGAATAGCCGCCATCCTTGAGGACCCTATAGAATTCTGGGAAGACCCTGGCTGGGTCAAGGAACTGGGATACGAAGATGGTCAGCACCGCGTCAAAGTCTTCATTGGGAAACTCCACGCCGTAGGCGTCTCCTACCCTGAAGCTGACACGATCGTTAAGACTCATTTCCGTGGCCCGCTTCTGTGCATGCCTCACCATATGTTCAGCCACATCTACCTCCACGACGCTGCACCCATACCTTTTAGCCAAGTAGCAGGCGTTGCCCCCTGTACCGCAGCCCACCTCAAGTATCTTGGTGTGCTCCGTGATGTGGCAGAGCTCTGCCAGCTTGTCCACGCTGGCGAAGCCCCCAGTGTTGAAGAAAGGGACCCCCATGTAGCCCATGAAATCGTAGTAACCGAGATCCTCGATCTCCTTCAACGTCAAATTGCCAGTCATGCCGTCAAAAATACTCTTAAGCGGGTGCTATAATACGTCGAGCCCATAAAGTGTTAAATCTGCCCCCATTTTTTGATTTCCCATGTAACTGGAAGGCAAGGTAGCCCTGGTGATGAGCGGATTACGCGGCATAGGAAAGGCGATAGCACTTACACTGGCGCGTGAGGGAGCCCGTGTTGTGGTGAATTATGTGAATGGAGCCAGGGAAGCCGCCAGCGTCGTCGCGCGCGAATTTGCTTTAAATTGCACGGTTTGAACCTATGTTAAAATGGAAGCCATTGACCTTTACAACAGTATTTTCAAGCGTAAATCGGTTAGACGATACGAAAACGATCCTCTAGACGAGAACACAATTACAAAGATTACCGATTATATGGCAACAGTCAAACCCCTTTACGATAATATAAAAACCGAGTTGAAAATTTTACCAGCTAACTCTGTTCATGGCCAATTTGGTGTAAAGGCGCCACACTACTTAGCTATTTTCTCTGAGGAGAATGAAAGCTATCTACAAAACGCCGGATTCATTCTACAGCAGATGGACCTGTATCTATCCGCAAAAGGCATAGGGAGCTGTTGGCTTGGATTATCAAAGCCATCGAAGCAGTACATTAATTCTTCAAAACTGAGTTTTATTATTACTCTCGCGTTTGGAAAACCTTCTGAACAACTACACCGCAGTGGTGTGGAGGAGTTTAAAAGAGTGCCATTAGAAAGGATCAGAGACGCCGATGGCATGGATGATCTTCTAGGACCTGCCCGCTTAGCTCCCTCAGCAGCTAACAGCCAGAACTGGTTCTTCACCGGAGGCGGTGGAAGGATCAACGTGTTTGTAGGTAAAGCCTCAATTATGAATAGATGGAGTTTACTCGACGGCGGTATAGCAATATGCCACATCTGGGTAGCCACGAAGCATCATGGGAAAAACTTCGAAGTCTTGACTGACCAAGAAGCGATGAAGGATCCCCCTCGAGGTAAAATCTACTTGGCGACCCTGAAAGTGTCATAACACGACGTTTGGGTTT
>CAZIKD010000234.1:0-3842 GCA_964539725.1 uncultured Candidatus Bathyarchaeia archaeon
GGAGAGAATGAAACTGCACGCGTCTTTTAATTCACCTTTTTATATTCTGCATGATAGAGAAAGATCTCCTCGACTCTCGTCTCAAAGAAATGCGCCAACTTGAAGGCGAGCTCAAGAGAGGGGTCGTATTTATCATTCTCAATCGCGTGGATCGTCTGCCGGGTGACACCCAGCCTACGCGCGAGGTCCTCCTGCGTGATGTCCCTCATCGCCCTTAAGACTCTGAGCTTATTCTCCAAGGCCGTCAGCCTCCCAACAGCCTCGCATAATAGTATCTCAGCAGGGCGTTCAGACCAAGCACGACGTTGGCTAGAATCGCTAAGACGTATCCAATCCCCTCGAAGTCGCCAAATCCCTGCCTTCCCAGAAAAACCATCGACAGACCAACGATAGCCAACCCGACTGTTGTAACCGCCAGCGTCGCCGAAGCCGCCTTATTCTGGATCGTTGCCGATCGCTCGTCATGCGTCACTTCGGCTACACTCCTCCTCGTAACCAGCAAAACAACCATGCCTATGGTAATGCCGGCGATGGCGATGAAGATGCTATTCTGAAGGACCGCGTATGCGACGACTACTCCGGTCAAGGCCGTTACCGCGGATCTTACTCTCTTGTATGTTTCAAGCTCCATACGCTATCACGTAAAGTATGTTATACATTGTGTAATATAAACTTTACTTATTGTAAGCAGTACTAGACATAGGGCATTGGGTGCGTTTATAGATCTCGGCTTCATGGTTGAGTATCAGGCGCGTGTGAACTCAGTGCTCCCCAATGTACCTAATTAAAACATTATACAGATACTCGATTAACCCAACACAGGCTTCCCGAGGAGTCATCGTGAACTCTCAACCTTCGAAATAGAAGCGTCTAGTATCTCAAGACACGAGTCCAATTGCTCCCTGTTGATTATCAGCGGGGGGGCGACGCGGAGAACCGCAGTACCCATAGAACCCATCTGAATCATGTATAGACCCCTCTTGAAGGCCTCCTCAACGATTCGATCCGCCTCTTCCACCCCCGGTTTCTTACTCACCTTATCCTTCACAACCTCTACTCCTATCATCAACCCCTTGCCGCGGATATCGCCTAGAACTTCGTGGTCCTCCATCATATCCTTCAACCTAGAATAAGCGTATTCGCCCATTTTGGCGGATCTCTCCACAAGTTTCTCCTTCTCAATTATGTTGATGTTGGCTAGGGTGGCAACGCACGATAATGGATTATAGCTGAACGTGTTCATGAGAACGGTCAAGTTGAATGGCTCGGTGCGGTTGAATAGATCAGCCCTTATCACCGCGGCCGCGTTCGGAACCCCGCAGGCTATGCTCTTCCCGAGCAAGGTCATGTCGGGGACCACGCCCCAGTGGTCGATTCCACACCACTTCCCGGTGCGCCCGAAGCCCGTCTGAACCTCCTCAGACACCAGAAGCATCCCATGCTCGTCACATATCTTTCTCAAAGAGGGGAGCCAATCAGTCGGTGGGACATGCCACCCCGCGTCTCCTTGGATGGGCTCCGCGAACACGGCTGCAACTTCCTCGGGGACAATATAGCTCCTGAATGCGTGATCTGTCATTTGGTGTAGGCAGGCAAGGTCACAGTCCGGGTGCTCCATTTTGAATGGGCACCTGTAGCAGTATGGGTAAATCATGTTGTGTACTCCGGGGAGTCTTGGGCCAAATCCCTTGATCATGTCCTTCTGATAGGATGAGAGTGATAACGCTCCATAGGAGACGCCGTGGTACGAGCCTGCGAAGGTTACGATGTCTGATCGCTTGGTGACGCGTCGCGCTACCTTGATCGCTACATCGTTCATCTCCGACCCTGAAAGACCACATATGACAGCTTTCTCAAAGTTACCCGGTGTGACTTCACTGATTCGCTGTATCATTTTCACGATGTTTTGTGTGAGTCCATTCGTGCCCTTTTGTATCTGAGTTTGGAGGGCATCAACGAAATCGGGGTGGCTGTAACCGATGTTTACGACGCATCGCCCGGATATGAAATCAACGAATATGTTACCGTCTGGATCTTTTATGAATATGCCCTCTGCCTTGTCCATGATGGGTTGTACATATCTCTGAAATATTGCTCCTGGTTGTTTTATGAAATCTCGGATAATCGGTCCTGGTAGCTCGGTTACGATCTTGGGGCTCGACAAATCCTTAAAGATAGAAAAATAGAAAACCTCAGGACGAGAATCTCTTTTAAAAAATATAAAATTTTTCGCTCGCGCGCGCGAGTATCAGGTGGAGCTGAGGATAAGCCTATTGAAGAAGAGTTATTTGACGAACCTAATATCGAGGTTATTGACTCTGCCACGATGCAATGTAACCACTCCCTCTCTCTCCTCACCGAGTAAACCGTTCATCTTGAGGAACCTCCTCGCCTTACGAAGAGATCTGACCTTTACTGAAATCGATTTAATGGAGTTCTCCTTGTCAAGCGTCAGCCTCAGAGTGGGGCCCGTCCCCATCTTCCACGTGTCCTCGCCTATGGGCTTGATTGGGTCGAGGAGCACCTGCCAATCAACCATACTCTTCCCAACATTCTTCACCCCAAGCTCAATCTTCTTCACATACTTCACACCAAGCGGCCCACCCTCCACCTCGTCAAGTCTGGTTCTAAGGATTCTGTAATGCTCGTGAAGATCCACCGCCTCCGGAGTGGAGGTATGCTCGGTGAATGCGAAGGGTGAGTATTTGCATAGACTCAGGCCAACCTCCTTGAATGGTGTGTCCGTTATCCGCGAGCTTCTACACCACTCCCTCTCCTGACGCGACGAGTCCTCCGAAGTGGAGACGCTGTCGGCGTCATGGGTGAGTCCTCTTCTCTCGATCTCCTTCAGACTTCGGTTGTACTCGGTCGGTTCCGCCTGTATTGAAGAGAATCTCGCTGGCTTATTCGTCATAGGGTAGGATTTGAGGTTAGGCGTCGTCCACTTTAGCCACGTGTTGCCTGTGTATACGCCTCCTCCGTAGTAGGTTTTTCTGTCTTTGGGGGGCCACGCCTCTGGGAATCCGAGTGTGTTTGAGAATAGGTAGTAGAGCTTGTTGACGTCTCCGATACTTTCCATTCTGCAGTATATCTGGTCAATCCTTTTAACAGCCTTAACCACACAATTCACCGATTTCTTATACATTCAATAACCATTTAATGGTTGTCTTGGATCAGGTATTACAGTGGTATGTGGAGCTGAGGATGAGGCTATGGAGAAGCTACTTCAAAGCGCGCGCGACCATTTTCACCCGCTGCTCCTCTTATGTCCTGAACCTATAATAGCCACGCACGCGTAGGTATCATGAAAGAGTGAATTGAAAGTATGCCCACGAATAGAATGACGAAGAAGAAGGATCATGATAGAAAAGCCCATAAGAAGGAATTGAAGGGGGATAGGCTTCGACGAGCGCCCAAAAAGATCCAAGATACCCCGATAAAAGCTTAATTTTTGAAAGATCACATTTTTCGCGCGCGTTGTAAGGGTCTGAAGATCAACCAATCGACAATCACGATTAAGAGTTACCGTGCGCGCCGAAACATATCTCGCAAAAGTGTCAGGGACCCCGAAGGATGCCCTCTCCTTCTCCATCATAAACAATATCACGTGCACGACCGAAAGGCTTCAGCCCCCTCCCACCGCCTCTAGGAAATGACTTCGATTTACGAATTTGCTTAAATGCACTTATGTTACGAGTTATAACAGAATTTGCGATGATAAACGAAGCCTTCCTCTTGAGCTTAATAGCAGGCTCAGCAACGGGAATCGGCGGATTATTCATTGTCATCCAAGGAAGGATAAGCGATCGTTTCATCGCAAGCTCTATGGGATTTGCTTCAGG
>CAZIKD010000235.1:0-3805 GCA_964539725.1 uncultured Candidatus Bathyarchaeia archaeon
TTCCTGACTTCAGTTGGGAGGATGTTCGGCTTAAGGGTCCCTGTGTTGACCACTGGTTGAATGAGCTGGGGCGCGGTCGTCACGAAACTGTGGGGTATGATCGGGGGGCGGAGCGAACTCTGAGGCGCTTCGTGGCGTGGCTCGGGGACGTGGATGGGCCTCTTCGTAGCCTGGATGCTGAGAGGCTGGTGAAGTATCAGCAGGTGAACAAGGATTACGTGGTACTGAATCACTTGAAGAGGTGGCTACGGGAAGAGTTCGTGGATGGTCGTTACAGCACGGCTAGTCACGCCTACACCGCCGTGAGGAGCTTCTTCATGTACAACGAGGCGATGCTTCCAGTTGACAGGAGCTTCAGGCTGTACGCGGAGAAGATGCCTGTCAAGGGTACGCTGACGATTGAGGAGTTCAGACGGGTGCTGTTGAGCTGCAGCCCGATGTACCGCGCCGCCTTCCTCTGCATGTTTATGGGTGCGATGGGGGACTGTGAGCTGATCTGGTGGAGTGACCACGGTTTAGCGGAGCTGGAGGCTCAGCTCGGCGGTGAGGGTGACCTCGTCGAGGTGAGTCTGCCTGGGAGGAAGCGTTACAAGAACGTGAGGACCTACTACACGTTCCTCGGCAGGGACGCCGTGGATGCCCTCCGTGTCTACATGGAGAATCGGAGGAGCGGGGACAGCATCTTCATCACCCAGCAGCGGAAGCCAGTGAAGCGGATCAGCCTCTACGAATACTGGCGGAGGAGGCTCGCCGAGTTGGGCCTCGCCAAGCTGAGGACCGGCGACATCACGTACAGGACGGGTAAGAACCCGCATGAGCTTCGTGACCTATTCCGCACCCAGTGGACGTTCAGCGGGGCGAATGAGAGCGTCGCCGAGTTCTGCATGGGGCACAACATAGACCCGCTGGGCTACAACAAGTTCATGCGCGACCACCTCTATATGGCTGAGTGCTACAGATTGGCGGAGCCGTTCCTGAACATCATCAGCAACCCGCAGAGCCCAGGCGAGGCGACTTACAGGAGGAGGATCACGGGGCTTGAGGGCAGGCTGGAGACGAAGGACAGGGAGGTAAGTAGCCTGACCCGCGCAACAGCGAGCCTCGTCGACCAGAACGCGCAGCTCGGGAAGCTGGTGGCTCTCCTCCAAGACCCCGAGAAGCTGGCGAGGCTCCTCGCCCAGGTGTGACCGGAGTTATTTCGTCAACTGGGTAAATGGCCAGGCTACCCGCCCAAAGATAAAGTCGAGGTGGTCCACAAATCACGCGTGCTTGGCAGACATTACAATTCTTTTAGGAACCAAGACTCTTCTCTAATCGTCTCTCAAGTTCCGATATACGGAGGCTTCGCGCGCGCGATCTTCCCATCTTGTTAGCTGGGATCTTGGTAGCATCACGTCCTAGAACCGCCAGTTTCACTCCACCCATACGCACACACATGTTTTCTGTTGAGAACATCCTCTGATCATGGCTTCGATAAAGCCCTCAGCACTCTACGTATCTCCCTCGGCTCTACACCGAGCACACCACCTACCTCCCGGATCTCCTCCTCCTTGATACCGTCAATCACTGCCTCCTTATTCTCATCTGGGAAAACGTGTTGAAGAGCGTCACGCATCTCCCTCAGACTAAGCCCAGAGTACCAGGCCAGAGCATAGATGTCAGCCACGTCCTTCACCCTCTTGTGGCTGTGAATTCGAATAACGGCCGAGTTCAACTTGGTAGCAAGAAGCAGAAGTGGCGTGACAACCTTTACATCGACCCCGTCGATTGAATGTGTCCTAAATAGGTCTCTGGTGAACGCAGCCTCGAGAAGGGGCTCGTCGATGG
Source organism: uncultured Candidatus Bathyarchaeia archaeon (assembly GCA_964539725.1). Classification (GTDB taxonomy): domain Archaea; phylum Thermoproteota; class Bathyarchaeia; order TCS64; family TCS64; genus UBA8941. The sequence continues at coordinate 1,828 of CAZIKD010000235.1, forward strand.
GTGTGAATCCGAATAACTCGGGCATGAGAGGGTGGATTCGGTCTACCACAGGATCAACATAGAGCTTCACCACGTTGAATGTTGGCTTCGCATCGGCTTCCTCGGGGGATAGGGGTCTCAGCGACTCTTGGTCGAAGTCCCTGTAGAGCCTAAAAGACTGGGACTGGAAGCCCAGAGCCTCCATCTTCCTTAGGAATGAAACGAAAGCAGCTGCGTTTAGCTCCTCCCTGCTCCAGCCAGGGTCTATATGGAATCCTATGTCGATGTCCCTCGACCCGATGTAGTCTCTCCCGGTAGCGGCTCTGTATCGCTCATTCACGGCGAGGTACACCGCCCAACCACCCAGAAGGCAGGGCTCCGCCCCGCCTCCAAATAGCTCCCCGAGGTATCTCCTGGATAGGTCGACTTCAGCTGACAGGTACAAGTTCTTTCACCGCCTTTTCTAGGAGCATCTCCGCCGCCTCTATGCAGACACCTCCCTCGAGGACGAGATCTATGACTAGCTGTGGCAAGGAGACGACCTTGATTCCTTTTACGAGTCTCGACGCGTAGAGGACGTGCTCCTCATCTAGTAGGAGCCTCAGGTTTCCTTTTCCCCTCAGGCCTTTCCCAACGAGTGCTTCGCCCCAGTTTTCCCCTTCGCCGGGTTTGATGTAGATGTCTGTGCGTGAGGGGAACAGGTAGCCCTGTGTGATGGCTTCGGCTCTGTAGGTCGTAAGGAGGTAGTCTAGGCCTGTTTCTTTCACTAGTTTCTCGGGTTCCTGCACCATGTAGTCGATTGTTTTGACGGGGTGGTGGATCGAGATCCATGTCTTTATCAGCCCTCGATAGTCAAGCACCCGTGTTCCCTCTACCAGGTGGCTGTGCTCTAGCTGTTTCAGGTACTCGTGGACCCATGGAAAACCGCTTTTTGTGAGTTTTGCGACACGGTACTTGGTCAGTGTGCCCTCAGGGTTGTTGAGAAGTACTCTCAGTATTCTTTCCTTGATTTTTCCTCGTTTTTGAGGGTCGCTCAATGTTATCACCGATATATCGGTAAAGACCTCTATTAATAAATCTAACCGATATATCGGCATCTTCCACTGCTCAAATACGTTACCGATATACGCACGCGCAGGCTCAAGTCCATATGTAGCGCCGTTTCAGTACAGTGTATACGAGGATGGTGCGCGCGCGCCTCAAAGAGAGGATGTAATTCCCTATTCAAATACAGAATGGTGGAATATTTACAATTCCTTAAAACACGACTTAGAGTCAAATTTTAAAAAAGCTAATTTAAAGAACACGATGATGGCGATGGGTGCTGCTTTTCTTATTAATGCTCTACACGAACCATCGATTTACCGTTTATATGATTACGAAATTTTGTCCCCGTGTTATCGTGGAAAACGAAAATATCAACCTATAACTGAAATATTACATAGAAAGGATTTACAGTATAAATTAGAACGAGGACAAGATTTAGATTTAATGCTAGAAACTGAATTATTTATATATTATTATGAGAAAAAAAGTTAATAATAGACTTCTATGTAGACGAATTCTTGAATGAGTAAAAGCGCCCACGCTTGAAGTTTTTTATCAGAGTATAGAACTATAAATAAAGTAATTTTTTACTAAGATTATTGAGAATAGACGCGGCTAGAGCTTCTTCCTTTTGATGAACTTCTATCCTAAGGGAGATTAGCCTCGAAGCCATCTGTTTGAATCGAACGCGATAGTCACCTACGCCACTGAGAAGGAGCCTTTTAACCCGGAGACGAAACCAACAATCATGGACAAGGCTCAGATACTTACTCGTGTCAAGATGACCTTCGAGGCGAGCCACAATCAATGTTCTCTAGATTATCTCTCAAGCAGGCTAGGGATCACCTCGGAGGAGGCGGAGAGGATTCTCATAGACTACGAGCGTGAGGGTCGAGTCAGATACGACGCGGCTAAGGGGATCTGGAAGTGGCTGAAATAGCCATCTCTGAGT
>CAZIKD010000236.1:0-3786 GCA_964539725.1 uncultured Candidatus Bathyarchaeia archaeon
GTGTAGTCCATTAGAGTGAGGAAGTCCTTTCCACGGAAGCGATCCTTCATACTCATGACGGGTCGTGATATGATCTATCTGGAACGTCTTTAACATTAACGGTTACAGGTGAGATGGTTTATTTTGGGTTACGCCTATACATGTTAGCCATGTGCACGCGATAATTTCTAAAATGAGCTATTATGCATTCGCGCGTGCGACTATTCCCAATCTCCTAATGATTTTCGGATGTCTAGAATCTTACCGAAGTGGTAAGAGTTATGCTCGATTATTATCAGCAGCTCTCTGAGATATGTGTTCTCGGTCTGCGGGACGATGGAGAGTAGATCGATGTCAACGTTCTCTGTGAGCTTTACACCCCTGTTAAGGTCATTGAAAAAGGAGCTTACAGTCTTCCTCCATTCATCCTCAGTAGGCTTATGACCTGGCTCGGGCCAGAAACCCTTCGGCCACTCAGCAGGCTTCCAATCGGGGTCGAGGGCGAAATCGAGCAAGTCTTTTTGGGCGAGGCGCATATGTTCAAGCTCCTCGTAGATGGAGTGGACAGCCCTGTTTGGTCTGACTCCCCTTAACTCTGGATTGATACCTTCAAGTGCCTTCTTATAAGGGATGAAAGCTTGCCCACCTTTGAGCGATTTTACTATGTGTTCTCTGAGAGCATCCATATAAAACACTTCACGTTTGTTTGATCAGTGTTGGATGGATATAAATTCGGAGGATGATCAGCATCGTAAAATTATGACAGATTCTTAGGCTTTCCATTGGCGGCCCAGGACCTCTCGGCTGATGATTACTTTTTGGACGTTTGCTGCACCCTCTGCGCCAATACAGTAGCTCATCACACCGCGGAGACCCATCTCGAGGGGGCACTCCTTCGTATACCCGTAAGCACCCATCCAAAGAAGTACTCTACGGAAGACATCGAGGGCGTGGTGGGGAGCTAGATACTTGCACATACCGAGGTACTTGCTCACCTCAAGTGCATCGAATTTGCCTGTCTTGTACTTTTGATCGAGCATCCAAGCCGTTCGGTAAACGAGGCTTTTGATAGCCTCGTGGTGGGCTGCCATGTCAGCTAGGTCAAACTGGACACCCTGGAACTTTGCTATCGGCTGCCCAAAGACTTGGCGTTGCTTAATATACTCAATACCAAGCTCCATCGCTCGCTCAGCCGCTCCTACACAGCTAGCTGACACGAGGACACGCGCTGCATCGAATCCCTCCATAGTATAGTAGAAGCCCCTCCCCTCCTCTCCGAGTTGATACTCCTTAGGGAGCTGAACATCGGTCATCTTGAAGCCGCCTGTGCTTATCGCCATTCTACCGATGTTCTCAAAGCGCTTAGTGATCTCAACGCCTGGAGCGTTAATGGGCATAAAGAGGGCAGTCATCCCCTTATGACCTCTACTTCGGTCTGTGTAGCCAGAGACGAAATAGCCGCCATCGATTTCAGCCGCCTCAGCTGTACCACTAATATAGCACTTTTCGCCATTCAGAAGCCAGCCCTTGTCATTCTTCTTCATCGTGGTCTTGAACCCAGCTACATCGCTTCCACCGCCGGGCTCGGTGGCACCAATGCCGATGAATGACTCTCCTCTCGCTGCCTTTCGGAGGCACGCCTCTCTGACTGCCTCTTGGGCGTACTTGTCAACGACGTAACCCCAGCTCGCTTGGACGAGATAAAACACGGGTGAGGCGACAGAAATGTCTGCGTACCCGAGCTCTTCAGCGCCGATTGTTGCAGTGATCCAGTCCGCACCCGCGCCACCGTGCTCCTCTGGTAAAGTAAGACAAAGAAGACCCAAATCTCCGAGTCCTTTCATGAGACTCCGCGGAATTTGGTGCTTAGTGTCGTTCTCCCTAACCTGTTCAAGTGTAAGGTTCTTTGAGAGCCAATCCTTAATCGACTCTCTGAATAGCTGCTGCTCTTCGGTGAATGAAAAGTCAATCAATAGCTACACCTTCTGATTTTATTTCTTGAGCTTCTAGGGTATATAAGCACTTAGTCACGAGACAATAAGTAATTTGAAATAAGACGCTTTCTCTTCATAGTAACAATTAATACAATTGAAACATTTATACACTCAGGTTTCCTGAGATGAAAATTCTCGTTCTAGGCATGGGCCTTATGGGGCCCGCTGTCGCAAAAGACTGCTCAGAAGACACGAAAACGGAGATGGTCATGGGTTGCGACATCGACGATATTAAACTCAAAACGGCAGAAAAGTACATCAATAACAAAAAGTTTTACACGAAAAAGATAGACATCACCAGCCAGGAACAACTCATCGCTGCAATGAAGGGATATGACGTGGTTATTAATTCAACAGCAGCTAAGTTCAGCATGGATGTCCTTAAGGCCGCCATCCAAGCGAGCGTTAATATTGTCGATCTCGCGGGTGGGGGATACCCGCAAGAAGGTGACATCTACAAAGAAGTCGAAAAGGCGGGGATCACTGCAATCCCCGGGTGTGGCATTGACCCCGGCTTAATAGATATTCTCTGCGGGCAGGCTATGATGTACATGGACGAAGTGGACGAGGTGAATTTTGCCTGCGGCGGTTTACCCAAGGACCCGAAACCTCCACTCGAATATAAGATTGTCTTCGGCGGCACACGAATGCCGATCCGTCCTGGGAAGGTCACTATGATTGTTGACGGTGGGCTAAAAGAAGTCGACAGATACAGCGAGGTTGAAGCCATCTTTGTAAATAACCACCAAGAGATGGAGGCCTTCATCGATGGCTTTCCCTCGAGCCTACTAAAACTATGTCAAGAGAAAAAGGTGAAGAATTTTAGGGGAAAGACCATTAGGTACAATGGCTTCGTCGACAAACTAATGTTCCTCCTCCACCTCGGTGTCATCGGAAGCAAACCCGTCATTTTCCAAGGGAGGGCAATTGTCCCCGCTGACTTCTTCCACGAGCTCATATATCCTATAATAAAGTTCGACGAGGAGGCTGGGGACAGGGACATTACAGTACTATTGGTTAGGGTCACCGGGAAGAGAGGCGGGCTTAACGTAGATGTAACCTATGATATGGTGGACGAGTACGACGAGGAAAACAAGACGACATCGATGGCGAAAACCACGGGTTTCACGGCAGCTTTAGTCGCTAGAATGCTTGCCCAGGGGACGATAAAGAAGAAGGGCATCCAATGGCCAGTCAGGGTTATCCAAGGCGAGCTCTTTGAGGAACTTCTTAGTAACCTCAGGAAGAGGGGTGTTGAGGTAACCGAGACCATAACTAATACGAGGAGCGTCTAACGCTCACGCCCTCTTACAACGGTATTGCCGATGCAATCAATTTTTTCCTTATAAAAAAGTAGACCCCCAAGGATATAGCTGCAGGTAAATGAAAAATGCAGAACTCGAAAACGGGGTCAAGAAACATGTAACTCGACCTTTGGACCATGAAAATCGCTATCGATATGATACCGAGAATAATTGTGGTGAACTTCCAAGATTCAAGTTCAGAAGCGTTCAACGCAATAAAGTCTGTGGTCGTGGGTAAAAAAGGCTTCATTGGTCTAGGTAAGATCGACCAGCGCAATATCCTGGTAGGATCCGTCGGGGAGAGTTCTCCTCACGGTCATTGGGAGTACACCTTCCTTGAGTTCTGCCAAGGCTATGTCTATCGGATCGCTAACCCTGGGGGGTAGTTCAACCAGAATCGGAGCCCCCAGGGATACTTGTAGTGCACGTGCGCCTGCTATTCTCGCCCTCTCGAAGCGTGTGAGCTTCGGGGGACCTATCTGGACGTTCCCGCTCATTTCATTCCCTTC
>CAZIKD010000237.1:0-3778 GCA_964539725.1 uncultured Candidatus Bathyarchaeia archaeon
CTCTCTTCACCAGCTCCAGGGCGTATTCGACCTGGTAGAGTCTTCCCTCTGGTGAGAAGATCGTTATGGCGCGGTCGTAGGCTCGGGGCATGAACAAGGCGCTGGTTCTCCTATACTCTCCTTCTCTCGTTCGCCCATTCTAATCTAATCTACCTTAAAAAGGGTTTGCCGGTAACGATGAATAACACATAGTTTTTTGAGACCATTTTTCAACGGCTATAATAGTCCAAATATGAGTCAGTCTATTTTTACACCGAGTTGGAGCACTGGCACGGAGATCATAAGGACTACCGTAGCAACGAAGAAGATGGGTAGTAGGCCATAACTGCTTGCGATAAATGCGGAGACTATCGGCGCGATTACGCCCATTATACTGCCGGGTAGGAAGTAGAGTGCAAAACCGAGCCCCCTCTGTCTTGGTGGTGAGAGTTTGGCCGTTAGGCCGGAGTTTGAAGCCATGCTCATCAGGTTGAAGAACCCGTATCCGAGATAGAATACAGTGAAAGCGATAGCTTGGGGCATTAAAAATGCTATACCGAAGCTTATCGCACAGAAGGTTGTGGTCAGCACGGTCCACTTCTTCTCACCAACCTTGTCGGCGAAGACTCCCCCTAGGGGTGCCGCAAATATCCCCATTAGGTTGCTTGCGCTTATGACCAAGGCCGCAGTCTCAACGCTCCACCCTTGAGACTGGACTAGGTATATGCTTAGGAATCCCGCCACCATAGTAGTCCCAAGCGTCTTAACTGCGTTGAACATAAAGAAGAAGAGCATGCTCCTGCTCATCACGGTCTTCGTCTCCCCGGATGGGGTTACATCCTTAACTTTTAGCTTGGGAGACTCAATCGGGTCGGACTTGATACGTAGAACGAGCAGTAAGCCGATGAGTAGCGGAATGAACCAGAATAGATAGACCTGCCTCCATTGGAAGGCAAAGAACCCCATCAATATACTGATGCTTAACGGACCTATCGCCATCCCGAGGGTCCCTCCACCCCCTAGGAAGCCTAACGCCTTAGACCTATCCTTTGGAGTGAAGGTCTTGCTAACATAGCTGTAACTCGCTGGATGATAGAACGTTGTATTTAGATATAGGAGGCTGACGGCAGCTATTAGCATCCATGGGTTTTGCGTGAAACCCGCTATGATACTGCCGGCGCAGCTGAGGATTTGGCTGAAGAGGACCATCTTCTTGGTCCCTAATCTGTCGCTGAACATTCCGGCGGGTATAGAGAGAATCGTCTGACATAGAGGAGGGATCGCTGCTATGAGGCCGAGTTCGTAATAGCCGAGGCTAAACTCCTCCTTAAGAACGGGGAAGAGAGCCGTGTGTATGTTCTGGAAGGTGTGGGTTAGCGTATGGGTAAAGACCATTATGAAGAGTCCATAGGTTAGTATCGATGAAAACTGTTTGAGGCCGAGCTTCTCCAAGGGACCACCAGTCACGGGAATGAGACCATTAATTATGTTCCAAATTTAAAGGCACCGAGGCAGCTAAGGCTTAAACACACCGAAAACGGCGCTTAAGGTATGATTACTCGCGACGAATCCATAGCGATCGTTATGGGGCACGTTAAGAATGAGAACCTCGTCAAGCACATGATCGCCGTGGGCGCTATAATGAGGGGGCTCGCCGCGCACTTTGGAGAGGATCAGTATCTATGGGAGGCGGCAGGCATCCTCCATGACGTGGACTACGAAGAGGTCGGCCAAGATTGGACAAAGCACGGCGCCGTATCAGCAGAGATAATCAAGAACCTCCTCCCAGAGGATGGGCTACACGCTGTCAAGGCCCACAACCCCCAGACAGGTTACCTCCCAAAGAGCAGGATGGACTGGAGTCTTTACGCTGCGGACGGCCTCTCCGGCCTAATAATCGCCCAGGGGCTGATGATGCCCGACAAGAAAATAGCATCCGTGAAGGCATCGAGCCTCAGCAAAAGGATGAAAGACAAGAGCTTTGCTAGGGGGGTCAACCGCGAGAATATCTTAAGATGCACCGAGATCGGGCTTCAAATGGAGGAATTCTTCCAGATAGGCCTCAAATCAATGGTCAAGGTAGCGGGGGAGCTGGGGCTATAGGTGAAACAGATGGTGGATAAGGCGACGCTGAAAAACAGGATCATCCGAATCATCGCGGCTACGAGATTTCCCTTTGTCGACCAAGAGGACTGGGGAGAAGGCTACATAACCATCGTGAACGACGAGGTGAAACGACGCGGGATTGAGACTGGTACCGAGATTCTCTACCCAGGTATTGTAATAACCCTCGCGAATGGAAGAATACAGGAGATCGGTGAGATAGATGACGAGGAGGAAATCAATGTTTCCAATGTCCCAAAGTGGAGGTTATTCAGCGATTCCGTCGGTAAGGGCAGGTTCGTGAAAAAGTTCTTCTTATATGTCCCCGAAGGCATTGAGGAAAAGGCCGTGAAGCTACTCGAAAATAACAGCATAGAGTATAGCGGCGTTCGCACGTATGCAGTGAAGAATGGAAACCTCGTCATAACACCAATTAAGAGTAACGACGGACCTCACGACCATCGCTAGCCTATTTACCTGAAGGCAATGATGGAAACAACCCAGCGGAAGCCCATGCGAAGAACAGAGTGTTAAGCACGATCGCGCACGCTACGTTGGATCATTTGAAGAGAATTCCTTTTGAGTTTAAAATGGGTTGGCTGACTATGCTTGGTAGACGGTCTTCCCGCCGAGTATTGTTCGTAGGACCTTAATGTCTTTTATCTCGTCCTCAGGGCAGGTGAGTAGGTCTCGGTCTATTATGATCATGTCTGCGAGCTTCCCCGATTCGATGCTACCCTTGAGGTTCTCTTCGAAGCTAAGGTATGCACCGTTAACGGTGTACATGCGGATGGCTTCCTCTCGGCTGACGCGTTGTTCGATCCCCATTATGGTCTTCTTTAGTTCGGTCTTCCTCGCGATCGCCGCCCAGAGGCAGGGGAACGGTGGGTAGGGTGTGACTGGGGAGTCGGTGCCAGCAGCCACCATTATCCCTTTTTCCATCCAAGCCTTGTGGGGCTTGAGCCAAGCACCCCTCTTGATGCCGACGTTCTCAACGTAACTGTCACCGAGGTAATATAGAAAGTCGGGCTGGCTGGCCACTGGTATGCCGTACTTCTTGCAGTCCTTGAAGTTCTCCTCGCTGGGCTGGTAGGCGTGTATGAGGTAGAATCGGCGCTCCTTGATGGGCTTGATCTTGTCGGTCTTCTTGAATGTGTCTATGACGATGTCCATCGCCTTGCCTCCACAGCAGTGGATCCCCGAGAGAATCCCTCTCTTGTTGGCGGCGTCTACTAGATGCTGTAGCTTAGTCTCAGGGACTGTGAGGAGCCCGCATCGAGTGTCGTTCTCGTAGGGTTCCCTTAGGAGAGCAGTTTTCCCGCCTATGCCTCCGTCGATGAGGATCTTCAGTCCTTGGAATCGAAGCATGTCGTTGCCGTACCCTGATATCATCGGGAAATGCTCAATGCGTTGTATGCTCTTCTCCTCTGGCTCATCGCCATCGATCGCGTGTAGCATGTAGTTGACCCGGACGTTAAGCAGTCCTCTCTCCATTGCTAGTTGGTAGGCGATTATCTCATCTTCAGAAATCCCAGCCTCGATGACGCTTGTGATGCCGACGGCGCTGAAGGCGTCGCTGGCTGCTCTGATCTGCAGAACCTTTTCCTCAATCATCGCCGGTGGTATTAGGCTCAGGCAGAGGTTCATCGCGGGCTTTTCCTCCAACATGCCTGTCGGCTCCCCGTTTTCGTTGCGG
>CAZIKD010000238.1:0-3770 GCA_964539725.1 uncultured Candidatus Bathyarchaeia archaeon
ATTCTTCAAATTGTTGATTCACTTTATTTTGGTAAAAAAGTGCAACTGAACAAGGTATTTCCAAAAATTCCAAATATCGTTGATTTGTTCTTTTATAATAGTCATAATCGCCTTTTTCTAATAAACAAAGAAATGGTATTGAAAATTCTTCATTTTTGTTTGCAAATTGAATAATAGTTGCTTTCCAATCCTCAAATTGACCAATTGGGCAATTTTCCAAATCATACAAATCAATATTTGTTTCTTCAAATATAATTTCACCATTCATTAAAATGGTTAATAATTCTATTAAATTAAGTTTTCCTTGATTATCAATATTAAAATAAATTTCAATATCAATATTTAATAAATACATTATTGCCTCATCAAAATCACCATTTTTAATTAATTGATTGATCCTAATAAATTGTTTTAGGCTAATTTCATTCAATTGCGTAGGAAATTTATAAATTTTATCGATGTTTACTAAAACCATGTTACTTTTTTATTTGATTGTTTTAAACCATTATAAATGCCATATCGCATTGCATCCATTCCATCATCGTTAAATTTTACAGGTTCATCCAAAGGTTTACCATTTTTATCTACTTTCCATTTGTATGTTCGTAATTCTTTAGTCAAATTTGGACTATTTATGACCATAAGTGGTTTTGATTTAATGCAATTGATCCCATCTTTTACGGATTTATCCGAATTAAATACATTAAAACCATGCGATGAAATTTCTTCAATTGTATCGGGTCGAGCAGAATCGGCAAATATTTCGGTTGTTCCGATATTTAATTTTTTCATTTGTTCAATGAGTTGTGCCGTAGTTAAACCGCTTTGGTAAATAACTTCTTCAACAAAGTATTTTTCATCGCTCCAACCGCATTTAATTAGTGCCGTAGGGTGATTATAACCAAAGTCTAAACCATAAACATAGGGAACATCCATAGGAAATTCTTTTGTTTGATGCCAATGCCTGTAAATTAGCCCTTCAATCCTGCCTGTAACACCACGAGCATAAATTTTCCATAATTCAATGTCGATGTTTTTTAAATCCTCAATTTCATCTATGATTGATTGTGGCACAAAAGGATTATTTCGATAATCAGAATATAAAAAGGTTGCCGTAGGATTATTTAGGAATTTTTCATGCACCCAAAATTCGGCATCGGGATTATAATCTATAAAAACTCGTTTTTTAGTCCTGATAATCAATTGTTTTGCAATTGAATAATCAATACCATTTGCCTCATTTATGAATAAATAATCTCGTTTACCTGATTTTGCATCTTGGGCATTTTCATAACTCATAAATTCAATAATCGAACCATTATAAAAATGATAGGTTCGTTCTGATTTATTGTAATTAAATATTTGGGATTCAATTTGTGGTGTATCGCCATAAATATTTTGAAAATCACGCAATGCACCTCTTTTTAAGTTTGGAATATCTTGACCAACAACCGAAATTAATACATTTGGTTCCGAAACGGCAATATAACTCAATAATTGTAGTATAGAATAAGTTTTTGATGACCAAGTACCACCTTGATTTACAATTATTTTAGTTTTTGCGAGTAAATTTTCATCAAATAATTGAGTTGTTTGAAACATTAGTCTAAATCTATATCCGATTCTAATTTTCTTATTGGTGTATCAGTACGAACAATTGAAATTTCAAGTTTATTTTCCAAACCACCACGAATGTCTTGTTCCACTCTTTCAATGTAACCTCGTTTTTTACCTTTTGTCTTTAAATAAAATATAGTGGCTGCCGTTGAACCATTTTTTATTTGTTTTTGTAGTTCGGATTCGGCAAAATCAAGTGCAATTTCATTAATGTCCTCAACCGATGCCTTAAATTCAATATCAGTTTTGCACCATTCGTAAAATGTAGAACGATGCAAATTAACCATTTTGCAGGCTAATGAGATATTTCCAAGCGTTTTTTCGAGTGCATCGACAAATTGCTTTTTATGGATGTCGGATTTTGTACTAATTTTAGTCATTTGCAGGTGTTTTTGAATGTAAAATGTTTTTTAAATCATCCAACATTTTGGTTCTTAAACTCATTTCATTTTTTCTCCAATTTTTTTGAATATTTAACCATTTTTCAAAATCAGGCTTCATTCTTTCAATTGTTGCCATCATTGATTGATAATCATGCACAATAAAATCCTGCATTTCATTCATAAATTGACCAATTTCTGATTTATTAATTGTGTTCAAACAATTTTTATCGAATAACATAATATTATTGGCAAAACCTGCCTCATACCATCGATTCGCCAAATTATTAAACATTGAATGTGTAAATTCATCTTCAATGTATAATGAAAATTTAAAATGATTTAAAGTTTCTTGTTTTTCTTGCCATGATAATTTTTTAATCCATTTAGGATTGCAACCAACATGCTTGTATTTTTTAAAATTTTTGTCTGATGTACTCAAATAAACACCATCCTGTAAATATTCCTTAAAGTATTTACTACGATCCTTGCGAAATGTACCATAATAAATGCAATCGTATTTTTTCTCAATCAATTTATTCGGTTCCCTTGCGAATAAAAGGTTTAAATTCAATACATGTTGTTCTAATATGTGTTTTGATTGTATCGATGCACCATCAAAATTGGTAATGTAAATAAATGGGGGCGGAAATGTATTCACAAACGATGTTTGAGCATATTCATTGCAAACAATAACACGATGTGCATTTGGATTATTTTCAACCATTTTACCAATCAATTGAAATGGCGCATAAAACGAGGCATAAGATAAAATTAATACATCGTACTTCTTTTTTAATGCCCTTAAATAGTCTTGCTCTACAATTAAAACATCAGCGCCTAAATAATCACCAATTATAATTGAATTTCGCAAATGTGCATCGATGCCTTTTTTTGCATCAAACACTTTATTTGGATAAATTTCTAATATGGCTATTCTCATAAAGCGGTTTTAACTAAAAATTCTTTATAACCAATTTTACCACCTTGATGATTTAATTTTGTTTGCAATTCTTCTAATTCCTGCATTGATTCGCATTTAATAGTAAAATTAACACTTTCACTAAAAGAATCTTTTTCTTCAATGTCAAACGATTCATCAGTATCAAAAACAGGAAGTTCCATTCCCCATTCTATTAATTCGATAGTATTCCATTCATTTGCCAATTTATCATAATCCCACTCACCAAAATTTACATTATCGGCAATAATAAAATGATTTTGTTCTTCTTCACTCAAATCTTTTGCATTTATAATAAATAATTCTTTTAAACCTGCTTCGATTGATGCCTTTAATCGCATGTTACCACCTAAAACCACCATTTCATCGTTTACAACAATTGGTCTTATTTCCAACATTTTAGGAAATTTTTTAATTGATTCGACTAATTTCCTGTATTTATAATCTTTAATGATCCTTGGATTGTCTTTGTTTGGTAATATTGTTTCGATTTTTACTTTTTCAATTTTCATATTTGGTTATTTTAAATTTTATAAATTCTTGATTTTTAGCAGTTATTTCCTTATTTACTATTAATTTATAGATTTGTTTGTCATCAAAATTATACTTTTTTTGTAAAATATCCAAAAAAGGTTTAAGTGGGTTGTCAATATCGGATGCTTTATTACTAACGCCAAAGGTTATTATTACTAATAATTTGCCTTCAGGTATAATTAATTTTGGTAATAAAAATAAAACCTGTTTTTCATATTGCAGGTAATCTTTAGTTTTAAATCGTTTTCCTTGCCATGCCTTATTTACACTTAAAGGTT
>CAZIKD010000239.1:0-3756 GCA_964539725.1 uncultured Candidatus Bathyarchaeia archaeon
CCCAGGTTCGCGCGCGCATAGCATTCAGCCTCTTCTTGAGGTATTGGCGTTTCTCTTCCTGGATTTCGCCGTAGAGCCAGTCACTCCCAAAGAAGGCCACAGTCCGCGAACTCCCTCCTCACCCTATCAATGAGCCCTCTATACTCCACACTAGGCCTATGCCTCTGAAGGTCATAGCACTCCGTGATCAGCTTCCCAGGCTCCGGTGTGGTGTTCGTGGACAACTTAACTATGATGGACTTGAACATCGGGTACACCTCCTCCCTCTTAACTCCAGTCCTCAACGTGGCGTCCGACGCCTCAATCATCAACTCAACGTCGGCCGGTGTCTGCCCACCGTTCATCCTGCTCCGGCTCACCCTAGGAGTATATAGGTTGGCCCCATTCACTGTCGCCTCGACACTCCTAAGCAACAGCTCCTCAAGGTGGCTCTCCGTGCAGAGTTCCGACACAGGTATCGGCCAGTGCATCGGAATCGCTTTACTGTTCCGAATAGTGGCTTGGTAGACTACTGAGCGGGCGAAGCTCGTGGGGAAAATTGAGCGCTTAACTCCACTAATATGGCTGAGGTGCTCGACACCGTTATAGTAGAGGTTATCCCTGTAGACCAGCCAGGCTACAATCGTCTTCGCAAGGCTCTCAACTATAGCCCCCTCAGGGCCCCCTGCAAACCCACCGACAATCCCGAAGCTCCCGCTTATTCCGAAGTAACCGTGACTCTGAAGCACCAGGGCAGCGGTTATGAGATCGTACTGAACCTTAACGTCAGGAAGAACAGAAAGCAGGACACCGTCAGTGGGCCTAAGCCCTGCTACATCATCTATGGTCGCGAGGAAGGAGGAGGCCGCCGTGCTAATAGGATAATATACTATCGCTGCGCCAGGTCTACCCGCCTTCCTTATCCCCTCACGGAGCCATGCGACCTGGCGCTTCGAGGCATACGCCTCAAGTGGAGCACCATATACCTCGTAGCCGTCGATGGCCGGCAGGTTGAAACCCTCGAGAAAGTCTAGCCGAGGGATCGAGGCGAAGTTCTGCACAACGATGTCGGCCAAATCCTCCGTGAAGGGGGCATGGTGGCCGGGGGCGACGTTCATAAGCTCCCTACCTTCGACCCTGTGCTGTCTCCACACACGGGCATCCTTTCCCTCCCCCATTACGACTTGGCTCTGCATGGCCCTCACGGCCTCCTGGACCTCCTCTTCCGTGAATCTGATCACCCTCTCGTTATCGAGGCAGAGGCAACCGGCTTCGATGACGAGCTCGAGGGCTGCCTCCCACGCGGAGTCCGCTAGGCTATCGTCTGTGTTAATCCATGTCTCAGCCTCAGTAGGGCACCGGATATCATGCCGCTTGGTTAACTCGGATATCCTCTTGAAGAGAGCGATGTCCCAGTCCTTGATAGCCATCTTCGGACCCCTCCTCATCCGATCAGCGATCTCGACGAGGCTAATCATGTTCTCACGTCATTACTCGCTTCTCGCCTTAAATCACTAGATGCTAATACAACGCACGCGCGACAACTATCAGGATAAATATGGATTATAGGCTAAGGATACTTCCAGTGACATCATCATGACCGCTGAAGGGGAGGTACTCAACAGGCTGCGAGACGCTGTCCTCAAATACGACTCCGAAGCCGCCGTCGAAGCGGCCAACGAGGCTATAGCCCTCAAAATCGACCCAGTGAAGGCTATCGAGGAGGGCCTAGCTAAAGGCCTGAGGGAAATTGGGGACAAGTTCGAGGAGGGCGAACTCTACCTACCCCACTTGATCATGGGGGCAGACGCGATGGAGGCCGCCATTCACGTGCTCGAGGGACACATGTCGAAGGATCTCCTCGAGTCAACAAGCAGTGGAGCCGTCGTCATAGGAACAGTCGAGGGAGACATCCACGACCTCGGCCTCCGCATTGTAGCCTCAATGCTAAGGGCGAATGGGTTCAAGGTCTATGACCTCGGCTTCAACACGAAGACACTCGCCTTCATACAGAAGGCCGAGGACGTGAATGCCGACATCATAGCCGTCTCATCCCTCATGACGACGACGATGCCATTCATGAAGGACCTGATCGAAGCCCTTGAAGCATCAGGACTCCGCGACAAATACTCAGTCATGATAGGGGGTGGTCCAGTATCAGAGAGATGGGCAAAGGAAATAGGTGCCTCAGCCTACGGAAGAGACGCATCCGAGGCCGTGAGGGTCGCTAAGGAGTTAATGGCTAAGAAGAGGAGGGGAACCAAATGACGGCTCCGAATCTCTGGGAGGTGCTTGACAGGGCCTGCAACACAGGGCCAGTGATGACCATGAAGGACTTCGACATGAAGGTCTTTCAGACCACCATGAGGCTGGTCAAGGAGCATGACATAAGGTACAACCCGCGGACACCCGTGTCAAGCGACGACGGACTTGCCGCGGAGGCGTGGAACGCCGGGCTAGAACTCTTCAGTGAGGTCGGATCCTACTGCATCAACTCAGGCCGCTTGATCAGATTCGATGATACGGAGATCCGGGAAGGCCTCAGAGAGCTACGAGGCGAGGCATCGGTGGGTGAAGGAGGGGAGAGGAGACAACTAACCCTTAGAGGTGTAGAGGACAAAAAGCCACCGACAATAGTCTGCGGTGGCGTCATCGAGAGCAACTTCCCCGAGGGAGAAAATTTTGTTAAACTCTACCAATCAATAGCTCAAGAGCCGCTCATAGACGGATTCTATGTCGGGCCCCCCCTTCAATCCTCCGAGGGCCGCGTCGTGAGGTCGGGTACCCCCCTCGAGACGCACTCCGGCAGATCCATGGCGACCTGGGTAAGAGAGGCCGTGAGGAGGGCGGGAAGACCTGGACTACACTTCATCTCAGCCTGCACACCCGCAATCGCCAACGTCGCAGCCGCAGACCCAGTGGATGGGCTGAGGAGAAGTGATGGAATAGTCGCAACCATCATGCCCGAGCTCAAAACAGACTACGAGAACCTGAACAAGGTCACGTTTAGCCACGACTATGGCTGCGTGAAACACATATACAACGGGGGGATGATTGGAGGCTGGGCAGGGGGACCTGAAGGGGCCCTCGTCGTAGCGATAGCAAACGCCGTCATGGCCATCATGGTCTACAAGATCGGCATAGGCTCGAGCTACAACGCCCTCGGATACCTGAGAGCTTCGGCACCGAACTATAGCGCCTTCGTCACACGGCCATGCGTCTGGGGCTCATCCATCGGGAGCCAGGCCCTATCAAGGAACACCAAGATAATCAACACATGTGTCGCCATGACGAACGCTGGCCCAGGTACGGAGATGCAGCTGCAGGAGATAACCTCAGCCCAGTGTGCAGCCATCCCCTGCGGCCGAGAGGGCGTTTCACAGGGAGCCCGCAGATTCAAGGTGAGACCTCTCCTAGGCAGCGGCTTGGAGAACCGGTTCTGGGGCGAACTTGCCTACGCGTTAGCTGGGATTAAGAGGGACCTCGCCTCAACGATAGCAGAAGAGATGCTTAGCAGATATGAGGGAAAAATAACACGAGATTCGGATGGGGGGCCACCTGGCTACACATTCGATGAGATATACGACCTGAAGACCTTGACGCCGAGAAAGCAATTCATAGACATGCAAATTAAGATGAAGGCGGAGCTCGAGGATATGGGTATCAGCTTCAGATACTAGGAGCATTCGGCTAAACTGGGAGGAGAGTTGAAACGGGCTCCACTGTTAAGGTTCTATTTGAGCCATACGGCCTGAGGGTAGACGCAACCCCAAATGA
>CAZIKD010000240.1:0-3716 GCA_964539725.1 uncultured Candidatus Bathyarchaeia archaeon
CAGCGTGGAGCCCTTCAGGGTTAACCACGTTGATAATTTCTCTGATGAGCCCTCACTTGGGTACAGGGTAAAGTATGGTAATAGGTGCGTGGTGTTGTCTGGGGACACCTGTTTCTGTGAGAATCTGATAAAGTATTCGAGTGGCGTAGATTTGCTTATCCATGAAGTTGCTGCAGCGCCACTGGGTATTGATCTACCTAATAATACGCGTTACATCTTGTCTCTTCACACGCAGCCCGAGGAGTGTGGTAGGATATTTTCGAGGGCTAATCCGAGGCTGGCCGTTTATTATCATGTGATTCAGTGTCTTGGGGTTTCTCTGGAGGAGATGATGGATAGGACGAGGAAGGAGTATGGCGGCCGTGTTGTATTTGGGGAGGACTTGATGAGGATTGAAGTCGGTAAATCAGTGAAGATCCCCAAATCTTAGTATCGTGCGCGCATCTACGTGGCTTTACACCTCACCTACGCTTAAAACGCGCTTTGAGTATCGGATAACATAGGATAAGACTACGACCCCAAACCACTCAAGCATGGATAGAGGCACCGAACCGCCTCGCAGCGGCGGGATAATCTGTTTTGTCGACGACACCATAGTCATTGACATTACCAGCGTATACCGTGCCAAGGAGCGGCCACCCCAGATGGCTCAGTATCTTCCGCCACGAGGCGTCAACCACATCGAAGGTATCAGGAGCGGTGTCACCAGCAGCGACGAGTATAGCTGCCTGTCGCTTAGGGTAGCCCTTGGCGTATAGTGCGTAGAGTCGGTCGATCACTGCTTTGAGCTTGGCTGGGATGTTGTAGTAGTAGAGAGGCATAGAGAAGACGATGACCTCGTTCGAGTCGATCGCCTGATAGACGCGATCCATGTCGTCATCTATGATGCATGGTTTGCCGCTCGACCAGCACTTGTCGCAGGCGACGCATAGCTCGATCCGGAGTGGGCGTAGCTCCAGCTTCTCCACCTTGTTTCCGGTGCTACGAGCTCCCTCCATAAACGCTTCCGCGAGCCTGTCGCTGTTGCCACCAGCCCGTGGAGATGATGTGATGACTACGATTTTCTTTGAAGCTATCTCGGTTTTACCCTCGGACTCACTCATATCTTTAACTTTACTCATAAACATCACCTACTTTCGTTGAAGGTGATCAGGGAAAAAGCTTTTTCGGAGACTGTTTTACGTAGCTAAACTATTCTAAAGCCAAACTATACATGTCAGTGAATGTAACAAGTCAAACATACAATCACGGTTGGGTATCAGGGAGGATAAGGCTATTGAGAATATCGACAGATGCTCAGATACAATGGATTATCTTAAAAGGAGTTTAAACCATAGATTTTAACATGGGAAGATACTCCATCGTCGAGCCCGACGAGAAGATACTCGAATCATTGAAGGATAGTAAATCTAAATCTACCCTTATAGTGGGATGCACTCACTGCGCAAACATCAGCATAGGGTACGATAAGAATCTCCCCATCTTCCACATGACCCACGATAAGAAGACAGGGATCAAATCGTCGAAGCCAGTCGCGGTCATCAAGGAGGCTGAGCGGCTCAAGAAGCTGCTTGAGAGCCATGGCGTGGATACGTGCATCGAGGCATTTCCCCTAATATGCGCCGCGGTCGAATCAGACGACGCCGAGATACTTGTGCCAATGGGGTTCCCACCTTACTTGAAGGATAGGGACGTTGACACGGTCTTGGCGTTGACGTGTACGGGTGAAGGTTTGGCTGGCGTGAAGCGTATGGTGAGAGACGGCGTCAAGGTGATACCTGGGATGCGGACCGTTGGAGGCCATGAGCCTGTTCTAAGCTTTGATGCTGCGAGTGGGGATGTGTTCGTGGACTGGGATAAGTCGATCTTTAAGCGGCGACAATAGTATCTACAAGTTCTCGTGCGCTATTGAGGAATCTAGAGCGTAATCAGCATCTTTCTACGTGTTCTAATGGCTAAACAGCGAGTAGAGATCCAAGTCCCTCGCTGATCCGGTACGCCCCCGAATAAGGTGCCTAAGAATCGACTCATACATAGGCGAGAAAAACTCCTGCCCCCCAAAAGACACCATCCGAGCCATATCCATGATCACGCACCGACGGTAATCACCAAACATTTGCTCATACGAGTAATCCAAGACACCCTCGCTGCCTAGCCTTTCCCAGTAGTGACGCAGGAACTCCTCCTCACCCCTTGAACGCATCGAAGGCGGGACGCTTGTCATGATGAAGAAACTCAGGTCACGCACACCCGGCCCCCACCACACAGTCGCCCAGTCAACAAGCACGAACGAGGGCTCACCTCCATCGAGGATGAGAATGTTCTTCATCGCGAAGTCATTGTGGACGAGGGTCTTAGGTGCACGAAGCAGCGGCTCCACCACCGTCGTGAAGCCCTTTGGCAGAGCTTGGAATATCTCCATCTCCTCGGGCAGTATGTATCGGTTAAGCCTTGATAGGAAGACCGGCGTAGAATGAGGGAGGACAGAGTTGAGATAGGTGATGGAATTCTCAATGCTCAGGATCTTGTGCCCGGGTATCTCCGGGGAGGACCAGTGGCTTGCGTGGAGCCTCGCCATGTACTCGAGCAGCTTATACGCCTGCTCCTTGGTGGCTCCAGTTTCGTCGCGTACGTTTGTGGAGTCTGGGAAGTCTTCTATGACGAGGACGTAGTCGCATGTCTCGGGGTCTATGTCTGAGTAGATGTGTTTTGGGACGGGTATGCCGACGTTTGGTGCGAGGGTTCGGTAGAACTCGACTTCATATCTGTAGGCGTCTAGTAGCCATGTTGTTCTGAGGTTGCGTGGTTGAGGTATCTTCAGGACGACGGATTCGGGGTTATCCTGTGTCTTATTTGAGTAGGTTAGCCGTGCCCGGTAGATCTCCCCGGATACGCTGTATGACTCGCCTAGGGGCTGCAGTTCGACTGACTTTACGTGGTTGCCTCCGCTTAGTCTGAGTATGGATGTGAACCACTCGGGGGTGAGGTCCTTCTTAGTGTTTGGTATGGGTATCATGATAGCTTCACCAGTAGTTCATTTATGTGCATCATTGATACTCCACCCTCTTGGACATTGTCTATACAATCACGGGTAACAATCAGTCTAAGCTGAGGATAAGGATATTGAGGACCTTAAAGACCTTAGGCATAATAATTCTCTAATCGTGTTCTTTCTCGAGTAGACTGATGAGATCAAGCTCCCTCGCTGAGCCGGTCCGTCCTCTGAGATTATGCCTAATAATCGACTCAAACACCACCAAAGACTCCTGACCACCCGTCCACAATATACGGGCCAAGTCAACAAGCACGCTTCGACGATAATCCTCCATCAGTCGCTCAAAAGAGTACTCCGAAACTCCTCCACTGCGTAACTCCCGCCAATAGTGTCTCAAGAACACCTCCTCGTACTCCGATCGCATCACAGGGGGGATGCTTGTCTCGATGAAGAAGCTAACATCCCTCACACCTAGCCCACGCCCCACAAGGGCCCAGTCTAACACTATGTA
Organism: uncultured Candidatus Bathyarchaeia archaeon; assembly: GCA_964539725.1. GTDB lineage: Archaea > Thermoproteota > Bathyarchaeia > TCS64 > TCS64 > UBA8941. Next base: position 3,507 of record CAZIKD010000240.1, read on the forward strand.
TGATGAGTCCCCCGGAGTGTTACCCCTAATCAGGATATTCTTGATGGCGAAGTCGTTATGAATCAGAGTCTGCGGCGCCTCCAGTAGCGGTTCCACCGATTTTCGGAAACTCTTGGGAAAAGCGTTGAAGACAGTCAACTCTTCAGGTTCTATGAGTTCTCCGAACCTCGACAGGAAGAGTGGCAGACGTTCAGGGAACCCGTCGTTGAA
>CAZIKD010000241.1:0-3709 GCA_964539725.1 uncultured Candidatus Bathyarchaeia archaeon
AACCTCTCTTATTATTTACGAGAAGAAAAGATGATGATCGTTGGGGACACAATCTTTGGTGACGATGAGGGAAACCTTTACCCGCCACCTGAGAAATACAGTAAGAACGCAGATTTAGCAGCACGTGAGATCAGAAGGCTATTAAAATATGATTTCGACAGTCTGCTTCTATCCCACGGAAAAAATATTCTAAAAGATGCTAAAGGTAAAGTTGGGATACTGGTAGGTGCCTAGCCGAGGGCGGATATAACGTCTTTCACTATCTTTCCAGGCTCCAGCCCTAATTTTTTTGCTTTTGTAGTAGCCATTTTTATTGAGGCGTTAAGAACATCGTCGAATGTTTTTACGCCACTAACTATTGCAGCTGCTGAACCGAATTTCTCGGCGGCTTCGATGTTGAGATAGCCACACATGACGTAGCCCTTGGTGCCTTTGATTAGTAGGAGTGGTGGAGCATTCTCGGGTAGTGTTGACTTCATCGCGTGGAACGTCTTGCCGCCTATCTCGATCTTCTCTATCTCGAACAACTTGAATCTGTAGATGAAGTTCGGAAATTGGAATTTAACCACTTCGGATACTAAACATATTCTTCAGCTTTCTTCTGCTCTGTCTCGTGCGTTATAAATAAAATATAAAAAATGCAACTTTGATAAAAAATAATTAAAATTTACCTAAATTTAGATTGAATGTAAACCCAACCATAATATTAGTTCTTGTCTGGCTTAGACTTGAACATGGTGAATCCGCAGTTACCACATGTATAGCGGTTACCGTGGTCCGCCATAAAATAGCCGCGCCCACATCTGTTACAGAAAGGTCTTTTTCTCTCCAGTTTGCCGTCTTTGATCTCATACTTTTTATAGATCGAGTCAACTGCCTTCGCGGGCTTTTTTTCTGCGGGTTTCTTATCGGTGGCTTTTTGAGACATTACTTCTTCTCCTCCTCAGTAGCTACAGCGGGTTTAACCTCCGCCTTAGCGGCCTCCTTCCCCTTGTTTCGAATGATTATATATTTGGGTTCCACTAACAGAGCGGTTGAAGCGTCGTTGTATACGTGTGCAACACCGTTGGTCACCCTGGTGCCTGCCTTGGTCTCCAATGCACGAACGTATACGTTGTCGAGCTCGGTCCTCATCAGGACCGCAATCTCACGCCTCACGTCGGCTCTACTCGGAGTGGAGGCTTCAGCAATCCTGAATGAGAGCTCTTTCCTATTAATCACTTTGTTGATCTTTGTGGATGTTAGCTCCAGCTTCACTTCTCTTCATCTCCATTCGGTTTAGGAAGTCCCTCGCCCAGTCCCGCCTCTCCTCAGACACGGTTACTACTACGAGCCCCTCATGGGGCTGGCCGTAGGCTATCACCGAGCCGAGGGGCATCTCAGCCAACAGCGGGAGGACCAGAAGGTCCTCTTCACCTTCCACGACTATAGCCACCTTCCTTTTAAGTGTTACCGCAGCCCGTAGTGCAAGCCAAGCCTCGGCATTGATGGTAGCTGCCTCGTTAGGGACCTTGATCTCCTTCAATCCATGCACGACAGGTCTAACCTTTACTCGGAGGGTCTTATTATCAACAACAACTATATCCGGAGATAACCCTGCGGAAATGAGGTTCGCTGCTGCAAAGTCACCGACGACAGCAAATAGAGGGGGCTTGAATATTAGCTTCTCCCTAAGCTTAACAGTGGTCTCCCTTGGCTCACCCCGGTAAAGTTCACCCAAGGGAACCTTGAGTTCATAGCGAATGGATTCGGGGAGAATCAGAGTGTTGATCGGAAGTAACTTTCGACTGTTTTTTTTAACGGATCTTGAGGGCGTACTGCCCCGCCTCTTTTATCTTCATTTTCTCGGCTAACTGGCTTTTAGATGGGTTAAGTATGATTACGAAACCGAGGAAGTCTTCGCTCAATTCTGATCCTTTACAGACTGGGCAGACGTTCACGTTCGTTATGACCTTGCAGGTCCTGCACGCCTTGGATGGCATTACTTCTTCTTCTCCTCCTTAGGGGTCTCCATTGCCTTAGCCTCTTCTTCGATCCATTCGATCTTGCCAAGCATAGGCTGGCGCGCGGTGACACCAATCTTCCCTGAACTGCGCCCTTTAGGGAAGCTGACAGCAACCATTCTGACTCTGAATAGATTGCCCCTCTGAATGGTACGTCCACTTTCCTTGCCAAGAAGGATCCCCTGCCTTTCGTCATAGCTTATGAAGTCGTCCATAAGCTGGCTGACGTGAAGCAGGGCATCCACTGGACCTATCCTTAAGAATGTGCCGAAATCAGCGACCTCAACGACCTCACCTTCGACGATCTCTTGTAGCTGGGGGAAGAAGGTCATAATGTTGAATGTAACCTGGTGGTGGGTTCCACCGTCACCCGGGACTATGCGGCCTATGGGGTTGACTTCAACCTTGATTACGGAGATGACGTAGCCGAGATCCTCGTCGACGAGTCCCTCGTATTTACCGCGTAACTCCTCGTAAGCTGCGGCATCGAGGGGTTGGCCGAACTTCGATGGGCTTATTCGGATGGTGTCCTTAAGGGTGATTAGATTGAACATCGCATCGCCTCAAGTTACCTGGGGTTGATTCATAAAAACATTGTTGAAGCTCATAGCTCTATGAGCACCTCGAAGGACTCTTTACTGATGATCTCCCCGAGGTCTTTCTTCCACTCATCGCCGACCGCTACGAGGATATAGATACCTGCGATGTCGGCACGTTGGTTCCTAACTAGGTCAACTAGCGCCTTAATTGTCTCACCTGAGCGGACGACGTCGTCTATTATGAGTATGCTGTCTTTTTTCTTGAGTGAAGTTTTTGGTACGTACATAGTCTTCCGCATTGCGGAACCTTTGGGTATGAACGATTCTTCGAGGAACTCATTGATACCTACTTCCTTAGTCTCCTTTGCTATTAAAAGGTCTACATCAAGGAGGTTGGCGACTAGAGTAGAACATGGTATACCGTCGACTGCTGCAGTAAGCACTTTAGTAACGCGACGTCCTGCGAACTTTTCCATAGCATAGTTCGCCATGATCTTAAGCCAGGTGATTTCCGAGACTAATGGCGTATTATCGAAGTAGCCTTCTTCATCGAAATTGATCCTCTTTTTGAGTTCGGCCTTGATGTCAGTGATCTCCATCAATTTCTCGTAGAGGCCCTGGGCCCTAGCGTAGCTCGGTAGGACATGTCCTCTCATGTACCTACTGAGTATGGGTGGGCTGAGTCCGAGGTAGTCGGATAGCTCCTGGTATGTGTGACTCTCGCTGGCGACCTTTAGCAAGTCGGTGATCATCATTCTATACTTTAATTCCCTTACCCTCGTCTCAGCCATTCATTTCATCTCCCAGCCGACGGAGCGGGCCTGAGGGGATTTGAACCCCTGACCAACGGCTTTCTTCGACCCTCGGGTCTTAAAAGGCCGACGCTCTTCCTTGCTGAGCTACAGGCCCATGGACCTAAGCGTTTAGCCAATAGGATAAACAGCGTATTTAACTGTTTTTGATTTTGCTTTAATCATTCAATATATATGCTTTTTTTAGGTAAAATTTCCATTCTAGAGTGAGACGTAATCCTAGTCTAATCCCTCGACATACTTATTAGATTGAGGGGGTTTTCCCTTCTGGTAATCATGCGCGGCCGTGGTCCAGCCTGGTAAGACGCCAGCCCCCCACGACCCTTTTCGGGGAAAGCTGGTGACCCGGGTCCGA
>CAZIKD010000242.1:0-3708 GCA_964539725.1 uncultured Candidatus Bathyarchaeia archaeon
TTCCTAGAGTTATTTTAGTCTCCTTTTCATTTCTGGATAGTTCACAGAACTTCTTGTGCCCGAACATGAATGGTGGACATAGCTCATTCAAGTCGTCTACTACTTGTTGAATGCAAAAATCATACTCGATGCAGCAGCATACGACGTGATGACCCGCGCGGGCTTTGAAGTTACCACGCACGATTTTTTGGTGGTAATCATGAATCTCTAGATAATTATTAATATTAGGTAAAATACTTTTAATTAGATCTATTAAATGGGTTTTATGTTAACTATTAGAGTATCCAAGAAGAGATGATTGATTTGGATAAATCAGGGAAAATAACCGAAGCCGTGGCGTATTATCCCGTTTTAATAACTCTTATCTTATCCGGTCTATCAGCTTCAATATCTGGTTTTCTCGCGATGCTCTTTTTAATTGAGATCGGTGAAACCTTCAATGTCACTGTTGGTATGGCGGGCCAAATGGTTACAGTAAATGCTGTAATCTCGATTATTTTTTCATTTTTAACAGGCATTTTCAGCTTGAGATATAGCCACAAGGCACTTCTTCAGGTTGGATTATTTTCTTATGTCGCTGCAGCCGTAGGGATTTATTTAGCCCCCAATTTCATCGTAATGATAGCCTTTTTTTCGTTAACAGGTATCGGGTATGCTTTAACCACAACAATGGTCTTTACATTAATTGGGGAGCTGCTTCCTGTTGAGAAAAAGGGGGAGGCTACTGGATTTACGATAGCCGGGATGTCTAGCGCGTTTTTAATTGGTACAGTAGTTGTGCCATATATTCAGGGCATTGGGGGTTGGAGATCTACATTTATTGGTTATCTTCTACCAGTTTCTGCATTAACCCTTATTCTTGCTACTATTCTGATCTCAAGAAAACCAGGTATCCTCAAAAATGAAGCTAACCTCAATTTTAGAGGGGGCCTAAAAACTATTTTTTCTAACCGATCCGCCTTTTTCTCTTTACTCGGCTTATTCTTGGCTATGGCGGCATGGCAAGGTACATTGACATACAACACTTCTTTTCAAAGAGAAGAATTTCGTATCTCCATTGGAGAAGCTTCCCTTTTCATACTGCTTGGAGCTACACTGTATACGATTGGTAGTATAACTACTGGAAGAATGGTAAACCGATTTGGTAGTAAGTTTTTATCTTCCTCATCAATAATGATTTCAGGAATAGTGATTATGTTGTTTTCATATTTACCTACATTTCTGGCTTCCTCAGCTCTATTATGCTTAGCATGTTTCTTGGTTGGTGTAATGGATGTTGCTTCAACTAGCCTCATTATGGAGCAGGTGCCTTCATATACTGGGGTAATGATGTCTTTGTCTAGAGCAGTAACTCAGTTCGGTTCCTCTGTAGGATCTGGTGTTGGAGGTATGCTTCTTCTTTTTACGGGGTATCGCTTTATGTTTACATCGATTAGTATTTTGGCTATAGCTTCAGCAATTGCATTTTACTTGTTTACAATTGACCCATTAGCACGCGCTAATTTTCGTCATAAACCCTTGAAGTAATTTTAATCGCACATCGCGCGCGAATGGTTGATCTTGAAACTTTCAACTTGCTAGTTCAGATAGTAAGCGTATCAGCAACCGCCACAGCTGCGATAATAGGAGTCACAAGCTACATAAACTCCAACAAGAGAGCCCAGGAAACGAGAGACAGGGAACTCGAGACAGGGCAAGCACAGCTACTAATGCAGATATACGACCAGGTGAACAACAGGGACTTCCAGAGGGACTTCAGCGAAACGATGTGGTACTGGAAATTCAATGAGTGGGACGACTACTGGGAGAAATACGGGTCAAGGATAGACGAATACCTCAAGCTGGTTCACGTCGTGAACACTTTCAACGGAATAGGCACGGTGCTGGAGAACAAGCTCGTGGACTCCAAGATGCTCTACGAGATGTGGGGAGGAGTGTGCTTCAGTATTGGGATAAGTTTGGCCTCATTCGCGCGCGAATTCAAAAAAACGGAGCGCAAAAGGCGTCGATCACTTTGGAGGAATACTAGAAGTCCAAATATCCCAGTAAAGCCTCCAGCCCTCAGGCGTATTCTTCCAAACAACCACATATTTTCCCTTATCCTCAACATTTTTTCCCTCGGCCTGAAGCTTCAATAAATATTCCCCCATCTCAGTAACGGTATCCCCAACTCCGACAACTTCGACAGTCTTCAGTATAGCATCCTTAAGCCCCATGCCCTTAATCGCGCCTCCCCAAAACGCCTCGATAGCTTTTCTTCCTTTAATAAAGCTCATTCCCGCGGGCATTAAACAGGCATCGTTTGTGTATAGACCCGATAATGCCTTTGCATCGCTCCTTCTCACAAATTCACCAAACTTACCATTGCCTTTTTCGATCTCCTTCCTAACCTCAACCATTTCAGAATCACATCTCCTCGTTTACTCAGTTTTTCTCGGTAATTGGGTAATACCCCTAAACCGGAGGGTATAAACCCTAAATTTAACACAGTATTTATTACTATTTATTACTATCCCTTAACGCTTGCATAAAGAGACGATGATAACGTCTGCCCTTTAATATGTCATCCTGATCCGAATGATCTCTTTATTTGTACGTAAGATGAGGCTTATGCCAAAGTTATTTTGTTGTTATGTCTCTGGGGTATCACGCGTGCATTTATTTTACCACTATTAGGTTCCAAAGTGTACCAATTTTCTCAATGGTAGCCTCTAGCTGATCCCCCGGCTTAAGGAATAACCTTGGATCCGTCGTCCCGCTTTGTCTAGGCGTCTGATCCATCGCCGTCCCGCTACATGTCCCCCCAGATATTATATCTCCTGCGCGAAGCGTAAGATCTCTCGAGAGCCAACTGATCCAGTACGAATAGCCCCAGATCATATCCGAGGTGTTTCCACACTGCCTCAGTTCACCGTTAACAGTTTGCTTAATGCTTAACTTATACGGGTCCCCAATTTCATCGGCTGTGACGATACACGGCCCCATCGGCGCTGAACCGTCAAAGTTCTTCTCCACCCACAACCCGACATCGCTTGGGTGATCCCTACAACTCAAATCATTGACGATGGTCCACCCATAAACATAGGATAACGCTTCTTCTTCCTTCACATCTTTACACGTTTTCCCTATTATCGCTGCGAGTTCACATTCATAGTCGAGTCTACGCGTCCGCGCAGGATAAGTAATTGATTCACCGGCCCCGATTACATTATATGCATGTTTCCAGAATCCCCAGGGCTTTTTCTCACCCTTCTTCACGAGCTCTTTGACGTCCTCAATGGTGTATTGTTTCTCGCTTCTCACGTTTAATCCATCACGAGCATGGTCCCAGAAGTTACTTCCAGCCATCATGATCCTGGACTTGAGGCTGGGGAGAGGCGCCCTGATCGTCACCTCTCCCTCGCCGTAGTGTAGTTTCTCTCCCGTTGGACCAAAATGGTTACCTTGAAGAACCCAGTTTACCACTTTTTCAGCGAGATCAAGAGCGTTTTGACCCTCCTCAATAAAGGACAACAGTTTGGAGGGAACGTATAGGTCGGCTCTCTCGTAGGGCCTTATCTCTTTTTTAGAGTTTAACCAAGAGGCGTATCCATAGTTGAGGTCGATTACGGAATCGTCTCCCTGTAATGCTCCTACCCTTCCGGTGTTAAATACGACAATTTTCATGACACTGAAAAGGTTAATCGATATTTGAGTTAATCGACGACA
>CAZIKD010000243.1:0-3687 GCA_964539725.1 uncultured Candidatus Bathyarchaeia archaeon
TTCTCCCTTCTTCATATTTGAGGGAAGGACAACCACTGGAGTGTCGGCTACCTCGTTGGATACTTCAGCAATGTTTCCAGCGTCGATGCTCAGGACTAGATCAATCCCTGAATTGGCTGCCGCTTTAATCTCGTCCTCGTTAAGAGTATCGATGCTCAGAGGAAGGTTGACCGAGTTCCTCAGGGTGTCAACTATTTCCTCTATCTTCGCAGGCATTGGTTTTCCCGCGAGCATTCCAATGTCGATTATCTCGGCTCCTTCACTCGCGTAATACTTGGCTAGCTTACCTATTTCACCCAGCCCTCTCTGAGGAGCATTCACGATCTCAGCGACTATCGGCATGGGGAAGCTTGAGCCGATTGGAATTTGATTATCCCTTGAGCCGATGATCAAGCCGCCGTGCTCCGCATAGATTTCATGCCATTTTTCCTTAATTTTCTTGATCTCCGCTTCAGCGCTTTCCCGAATCAAGTTTTTTGCGAACTCAGACGCAGGAAGCACTTTAGAGAGCTTTAATCCCTCCATGAAACTTATAGCCAGATCAGCCGCGTGTATCGGTCCCTTAAAGGTGGGGACGCCCGTCGCTTTTTCTATCAAAGCGACGTCTCCCAGCACGGCTCCTGGCATCAAAATCATGTCATAACCATGAAGATCCTCCTTTTTGAGGCATTCAGCAGCATATTCAGGTGTAATAAAAGCGGCAACGGAAATTGGTAAAACTAGGACATCAATATCCAAATTTATCATGGATGCATAACGTTTTACAGTCCTTTCCGCCATCATTCCAGTTACAACTATCACCCTCAAAGGCTACCACCGAATTATTGAGACTGCAGTTTTCTGGTTATCCTAATTTTAGCGCCCTTGTTATCGGCTTTTGTGTAGAAGGCACTTCCATGCCTATCCTCAATATTAAGGAATTTCCATAATTCTTCGGTGATTCGCTTGGCTTTCTCTTCTCCATCCACGAGACCGTAGAAAGCTGGCCCCCAAGAGCTTTGCCCTACCCCGTATGCACCTGATTTTAGAATGAACTCTACCCCTGCTTCTATAAGTGGATGGCTGAAACGCCCTCCCTGAATTTTCAACCAGTACTCCCCGAACTTGTAATCTATCTCGGTCATAGCCTCGCCGAAGGCTCTTATGTCGTTTTCGATGATGCCGGGTATCATCTTGAGGAGGACCAGTCTAGCTACCTCTCCAATGAGGTCTTTAGGAGGCGGCTCAAACATTTTGAAGGCCCGTTTCTCCACCTCCCCACTGACAGTATTTTTTATCTCTGGAACGCCTATGACGAAGAACCAATTCTCTGGAATGTCCGAGTGGAATATTAGAGGCGGGATCGAGTTTGGTTTATCTGTTTTGTGCCCACCGTCTACCACGAAGCCTCCGTGCTTGAAAATCTGTGTGCCAATCCCAGATCTCTTGGATCTATCCAGTTTTAGGGCTATATCCTCGACGCTGAGGTTGAGATCATATAGTTGTGAAATTGCTGATCCCACGGCTAGGGCTAGTTGAGTACCTGACCCAAAGCCTTCGTGTTCCGGAATATCTGAAACCAACTCGAATTCTACGCCCTTGTTAATCCCGGAGTTCTTGAGGATGATATCTGCATACTCAAGTATTCGCTCTGAGCGTTTTCCTTTCGCCTTAAGATTAGGAGCGTGTGATGCCTTCAGCACTATTCTTGGTTCTTGAATGGCTACTCCTACACTTCCATGGATACGCCCCAGGTCGCCACTCATGTCGATGATAGCGAAATGCAGCCTAGCAGGAGTCGTGATTGTTACCTCTATACCTTAGCCCTCCATTGTTCGATCATTTTTTCCAACGCTTCGACCACTCTAACTTCCTGGGAGCCTATTAACGATACTCTCCCAACAACTTCCCTACATTCATTGAATTTATTAATTTGAGCTTTTGCTTCAAGCAAATTCTTATTTTCTAGGAAATATTCGATCCTAGTTGCGTGTATTATCGCTTCTACCGCTTGAGCTCTCCCCCTATTCAACACCGCTGGAACCTTTTTAAAAATCTTGATAGACGAAACCTCGCCTACGAAGGATGAACGTTCATTCGAGACGTCTCTGCCTTCCATTTTCTCAAGGAATATCGCTGTATCCGCCTGCTCGATTGAAAGATCGGAGCGAAACTTGAGGTGAGAAAAGGCTCGCAAATTCTCTTGTTTAAACGCAGTGACTAAGAAAAGCTCAGGATTGTTAGTAGTATTAACGCAAGCCTTGGGTTGTTTAATAAGATTCAGAAATGTCTGGCTCGATTTGAATGGTTTTACCTCTAGATGATTCGGATCTACCCTAATGATCCCCATCGGCGCGGCGTTAATCGATCCATCAGGTTTCCATGTTGTTAGGATGGACTCTGATAAGCAACCATAACAGAATCCAATATTTGTTAGAACTTCTTCAATTTTTTTTGTTCTCATTGATGATCAATTAGTAGAAATATGATTTTAATATAAACTATAATTTATCGATCAATCAGTTTCACTAGAACAAGATAATCCCCAGTGCCCCCCAAGACAACTCTAAAATATTTATGATTTGCCCGTTCAACCTCTTCTAATGTTCCCCGAAACTCAACCAGATCTCCCTTCTTTGCCTGCTCAGCGAATTTACCTCTGTAGCTCATAAGCTCCGAAACTGCATAATCGATCTGTGGACTTATGACAGTTACTTTATCCACCTTATACTTACAGGGCGTAAAAATCGAAAGCCGGTCATCGGAGATGACGGCCCGGCCTCTTACTAACTGGATTGGTCTCGAAATCTCTCGTTTTTCGTTTGAAGTATTCACCAACCTTATGAAATACTCTGTGTTGTTATAGATCCCATGAAGGATTTTTTTCATCTCAATATCCATGAATTTACTCAGATCAATCCCTGTGTCGCCCCATCGAGATTTTACAACTTTTTTAACGGACTCGGCATCATAGGGCTTGATCTCCTTTTTCTCCCTGAGAGTTTTTAATGTGTTGTACGTTTTTAACCCATTTCTTTCACCGTAAACAATTAAGTCAATATCAGATCCTTCAGCAACAAGACCTATCAACAGAGAACCTGAAATGCCAAAACTTGTTAACGAAACCTTACTTCCTGCAATGATTGCTGAAATTAAACTCTTCATTAATTGTTCTAAACAGGTTTTAGGAGCCTTGAATATTGATTGCATGGCTGCTCTGGGCTCATACAATCTAGCTATTTTTTCGACCGGGACAGTTTGAAGGAATTGGTCCAAGAAGTCGACTTCACTAATGTAATGAGAATAATATTCTCTCAGAAACTGGGTCGTTTCATCGATGTCATAGACGCGCTTATATCGCTTTTCTCCACGTTCCCTTTCTCCAGATGGATCGGGAACGTATCTTAGGTATGCTATCACTCTATCCGTGGGATGGTGGACGCCTTTAACAGCGAATAAAAGACCTTCGACGGTCTCAATGTAATCCCCCTCGACATATATCGAAGACAGATGCACGATCCAAATATACGAAATGCGAACCTTATAAGTAGATGTAGCTAAGAATAACGATCGATTTGAAGAAAAACGAGGTGACGGACCTTGTAGGTCGCTGTGCTCAGTTAGCAGCTCTCCTAGAGGTATCAGCTTACCCTAAGCCCGGCAACGTTCATAGGTTACATGATTTCCCCGTGACTAAGTACGAGCATT
>CAZIKD010000244.1:0-782 GCA_964539725.1 uncultured Candidatus Bathyarchaeia archaeon
AGGCTGCCTCCGTCATTCCATGGTCTTTGAGAAGCTTGAAGCTTTGGGCAATCAATGCTTTTGCTATGCCTCTGCCTCTCCATTGACGTTTTACAGATATCAACTCTACGTGACCACGCTTGCGCCTGTATTCCGTGTTTTCCAGTTCATCAATGAAGTTCAGAACTGTGCCTATAACCTCATTTTGGTGCCATGCTATTTGCCAAAGTGAAGGGCTGAAGATCGGAGACTCTTGGAACCATTTGAAATCCTCATCCGATATTGGTATTTGGCCCCTCATGTCCTTACAGGCTTCGTTCCAGGCACTAATGATGTCGCGGTAGTGTTCTGGCGTTGCGGGGCGAACCTCTATCCCTTCAGGAAGAGGGAAATCGGGAATGTTTTCCAGGTTTGGGCGAACCATTCTGAAACCGTAACGGAACACGTTGTATCCTTCGCTGGCTAAGACTGAAATCCAATCCTTTTCGGAATCTGCCACAATTGACTGGAACATGTGAGGAACATCTGTGGGATGCGTCTGAGCCATCTCTCTCAGTTTCTCTTCATTGTATCTGAGCATCGCATTGCGTATTCCGGTTCCTCTCCACTCAGGAAGAAGATCGGCAAAATGATTGAAAAGATAAAGGCCAGACGGGTCTTTGCTCCACCATACTCTAGTATAACCGACAACCTTGCCATCCACTTCCGCGAAAAGAAAGTCTCGGTATGGATCACAGTGTTCTAGATGCCTGAACTCGCGTGCGATGTCCTCAACAGAAATCGTCAACTCCAACTGATCTGCT
>CAZIKD010000244.1:792-3670 GCA_964539725.1 uncultured Candidatus Bathyarchaeia archaeon
AAAATGTCGAAATCTCAGATTCGGTATAGGAGGAGCATCTTGAAGCTTCACCCATCGTTCTGAACTTGACTCATAAGACACGTCTATCGCTCTAGCACTACGACTTGATCGACAGTATTTAGCGTTTTGCCGTGCAAAAGTGCGCGCGAGTTTGACAACGTCAAGCTGTTCAGAAAACGAAAGTAGCTCAGCTGAGCTCCCATCTTTTCTTTCTGCAAGCGATTGCTGCGCACGAGGCTGCAGACATGAACATTGGAAGGATTAGAAGAGAAGGGAACTCTGGAATCACTGGAGGAGGAGGCATTGCTGACAAGATCAGGACTCTCGTCAGGACATGAGTCATCAGAACACCCCCTACGCCATCTGAACGATTGAGATCTCCTTCGAAATGGTAGTCCAACATGATTCCTGTTTTTCTCTCCCAACATACTTGCCCGGCCATAGTGAGATTAGTCAAGTAGCCATATTGGTAAACGTTAGTCTGGTTGGCAACCATCATCAAGTGATTCGTTTCGAGCTGCTGGCCAAGATAGTCTGCAGGGACGGTCTCGTTGATAGGAGGCGCGCCTCCGGATCCAATGTAGACGGGATCACCTGCACTTAGATCTGCAGCGATAAAGACAATAGGAAACGCCGACGACATTGAACCATAGACTTGACCATTCTCTACGTTTTGCACTATTACGTATGACCGATTGGTTGTTGCATCATAGAAAACCTGTTGGAATGTCACGTTGACACCTGAAACACTGAGGACTGTGACATTTCCCCAGCCCTGTGATCGCAGTACGTGAGGCATCAATTCAGTGTCATTACCGCTGCCTGTCATATTTACTGAATAATGCAGAAACTGTCCAGGAGCCACACCTGAAACTCTAGTATTCGCAGAGACGAAAGGAACCAACTTAACACTCGTCAAAGCCAATAACATAGTGAAAATCACAAGCAGTAGTCCACTGACTCTCTTCATCTTTCATGCTCCTCTACAGGGAACATACCAAGTGATTCTCTAGGACTGCAAGATTCTCAAGATTTATGGAAGCGCGCGAAAAAGGAGGGCGTGCTTTCTTCTCCTCAGCGAGGTTGTTGTTAGCAATCATATGTGCTTTGCAGACTGCATTCTTCTGTTCTCAGAAACCTGGTGCGCGTCCGTTTTCCTGCTTTTTCAGCACATATATGACCCAAGGTGCAATCTCTGTTTCGTTGATCCATCTATAGGGCTCATTCTCTTTGGCTAACGGCTTATGGGTTGTGACTGGTTCCAGTCTGGCTTTCCTGAAGGTCAATTGATAGTACTCATCGGTCCATACTACGTCTTCTACTGGTCTTACATCTTCTGTGTCTGTCTGAATTATCCTGACTTTGTCTCCGCTTTTCGCCTTTCTATTCTCTGGGAAATCTCTAGTAGAGAAGGATGCCCATTCATGCGTGTATATTTCAGGCGATGAAACAAGGTTAATCACTCTTCCTTCACTTTTCAATAAGCGCCCAAGCTCTCTGAGATTTCTGACTTTCTTTTCCATGGTGGGAATATTGTCAAATGTGAATGCAGAAAGTGCAAGATCATAGGCGCTATCTTGGAGCTGGCTGAGATTGCCATCTTCGGCAAGGCGGTAATCCCCTTCAGGGTCAAGCTCTCTGGCTTTCTTCAGCATGTCCTTTGAAATATCGACTCCGACCACATCAAAACAGAGTCGCTGCAGAAATCTTGTAGACCTTCCCGTGCCACACCCGAAATCTATCGCTTTTCTTCCTTTAACATGCTCACATATGATTTCAGGCAAATCCCTATATGCCAAATAGTATGTGCCAGGGAACTCAAGTTGAGCATAGGCTTCCGCACGCTTAGCATCCTCATAAGAATTGCGGAATACTACGGCAACCTCCTACTTGTAGCACTTGTTAGTGCGTGCTTCTGATTTGGCTTTAGCTTTTGCGTTTCTTGTTCTGAATTGCTCTTCTGAGTCTTTGGTTCTCTTTGTATTTGGTTCGGCAAGGGTTTCCTTCAGCTCGGAACACGTCAAGATTCATCAGACTGGCAGTTATCGACGCGCGTGCGAGCTCAAGGAGCGCGCTGATCTGAGGCGTCAAGTGTACTCTTGCTTCATAAATTTTAACTAAACAAAACATCACACCCAAAGGCGAGAATGTAGAAATGAGAAAGATACTTCGCACACAAAAGTCCGCTTACGCACTAAGCCTGATACTGTTTCTACTAGGAACAATGGCTGTCGCGATAGCGCTCTGGAGAACTTGGCCACAAGTTTCCGCTGCTAGCAATCCTTTCTCAACTTTCTTTGACCTTCTATGGTCAGAAAGACTGGATTTCGTGCCGGGCCTTGAATTCAAACTGATATATCTTTTTGTGCTAGGAGATGCAATGTTAGTTTCGGGCTTGGTGACGTGGGTTTTGAGCAGACAGTGGTTTCTTGTTCCGGGGAAAACCGTTTGGTATCTGTGCCCTTTCTGCAAGAAGAAATGGAAGTCTATTGAAAACAAAGCGTTGGTTCATTGTCCTCACTGTCGCCAATTAATCCACCCAGCATTAACTGAAAAATAGAGAAAATAAGGTTTGAGGAAAGGCTATAGCTGAACCAAGATCGCTCGTTTAGGAAGAGTTCTATGTAATAGCGCGCGCCCCCGCTCCTTGAACCACATGCGCGCAGAGTTTTCTCGCTTCATGCCAGGCAAAAATCATAAAAGCAAATTCGGAAAGAAGAATAGGCCGTGAGAACGCATGGCAAAGAATAGCAGGTTGTTCCGGCTAGCTGCATTCCTGACAATGCTCATCCTAGCCTCAACTAGCACGTCAAAGATTGCTCTGGCTGCGCAGATAGTTATTCAGCTGGGGTGGGTTAACCCGATGCTTGTTCATGAC
>CAZIKD010000245.1:0-3605 GCA_964539725.1 uncultured Candidatus Bathyarchaeia archaeon
ATCTCGACGACCTTCCCTCTCTTGATGGAGACGTTGATGTCCTGTCGGATGGTTCCGAGGCCGCGGCGCACCTTCCCCGTTGCGCGTAGGATGCTGCCGATCCTAAGGGCGATCGCCTGGACCTCAGCTGGATCGTGCATGTCGGGTGCGGTGGTGATCTCCATGAGGGGTATTCCTAGTCGATCGAGTCGGTAGCGGATTATACTCCCCTCCTCGCCGAAGTTCCTTGCGGCATCCTCCTCGAGGCTAATCTGCTGTATCCCGTATCTCTTACCTTCTACTTCGATGCCACCGCCGAGGCTAACGACGCACGTGCGTTGGAAGCCTCCCGTGTTGCTCCCGTCCACGACGGTTTTTCGCATGACATGGACCTCGTCCACAGGGCGACTCCCAACCATAAGGGCGAAGCTTAGGGTGAGTTCGAGCGTCTCGGGGTCTAAAGGACCCGGCGGCTCCTCGTCCATCTCGACAAGGCACGTCGTGGTGCTGTCTCCTTCGTACTGGATGGTCTTTCCCTTGAGGAACTCGAAAAGGGCGGCTGGGTCGAATTCACCCAGCTCGCTCTGACTCGGACGTAGGCGACGTAGAAATCTAAACTCAGGCTCCGCATCGCTTAGGGTCGGAGGGCAGTTGCAGAAGAGCTTGTGCTTCGTGGCGAGCTCTTGGTGGACCTCGATGCCTACCTTTAGTCCGATCTTCCTGTAGTCCATTTATGGCTCCCTCCTGGCGTAAGGGGTCCGTGGATTATACTCCCCCGAGATGTTCTCTTTTAACAACCTCCTCGCCTCCTCGAGGGTCTCCGAGTTGCCGAGGCTCCACATCATCTTGACGAAAGCGGTCTCGGGTAACATGTCCTCTAGAGGCTCGACGCCGCGGCGGGTAAGCTCCCGCCCCATACTGTAGACATTCATGTTGACGCGCCCCCAGATGCACTGGCTCGTCATCCCCATCAACACACCGGCTTTGCCTGCGCGGCTGATGGCATCGTAGCAACTCTCGGAGACGTGGCCGAGACCAGTCCCCTCGAAGACGATGCCCCTAAAGCCCACATCTACGAGGGTGTCGACTAGGAGCGGGTCGAAGTTGGGATGGAACTTGAGGAGAGCGACCTTCTTCTCGAACCTGTTTCTGATTAGGGGCTCCGAGTCCTGGCGGGGTCGGTAATGCTCAGCGATCATCAAGATCTTACCGTCCTTGTATCGAGCAAGAGGGTTGGAGTTTACTGTCTGGAAGGCGTAGCGAGCACTGGAGTGGCACTTGCGTACCTTTGTCCCGGGGTGGAAGATAATCGAGTCGTCGCTCGTGCCCTCGTGCATGCCTAGGACTACTTCGGCGAATGGGGCGTGAGCTGCCGCGTTGACGACAGCGAAGAGGTTTGTGGCGGAGTCGCTGCTTGGGCGGTCGCTGCTGCGTTGGCTGCCGACGAAGATGACGGGTACGGGGAGGTTCTGTATAACCAAGCTGAGGGCCGCGGTGCTGTAACCCATTGTATCGGTTCCGTGAGTGATCACGACCCCATCTGCGCCCTGCTTGATCTTCTCCGCCACCCTCTTCGCCATCCCCTCCCAGTGCTCCGAGTTGATGTTCTCGCTGAAGACGCTGTAGAGGATGTCTGCTTCTATCTGGGCGATATTGGCAAGCTCGGGGACTATGCTAAGGAGGTCCCGGCTCGATATGGCCGAGTAGACGCCGCCGGTGACGTAGTCGACCCTGCTCGCGATGGTGCCGCCTGTGCTTATTATGCTGACCTTGGGGAGCCCCTCCTTGATTGGTGGTAGGGGCGGTGGACGGAACTCGGGCTTGACGGCCTCCCCGATCTTCTCGACGTTGAGATCGTCGGTGTGTGTTATACCAATGTTGTAGCCGGTTTTCTGCTTAATGACGAGGTGCCACTCGTCGGCGTTCTCGACGCGTGGTAGGAGGGTGCCCTCGTAGACCTCGCCGCCCGTGTGTACTCTAACGATGTCTCCTACGCCAATCTTGGCGCGGGTGAGGAGCTCCCTGAGCTTCCCTCTGTAGCCGGGGAGAGTCTCGGTAGCCATTTAGAATCAGGGATTTCTACCGCCGCCCCTGGTATTAAGAGATGCGGGTCAAAGAGGCTTAGAGACGTAAACGCCTTCCTTCTCGTAGCCGAGGTGGGCGTAATACTGCTTCGTACCGAGAGCGCTCATGACTACCATTCGACGCATGTCGTGGCGCTCTCGAGCGGTCTTCTCCGCCTCCGCCATTAATATTTTACCCCAGCCCCTGTGCTGCCAAGCGTCCACACGCCGCTCCCCCACGGGAACCATGCGACCGTAGACGTGGAGCTCCCGAATAAGCCCGGTATGGTCGTTTATTTCGGGGCGAGAAGGCTCATGGGGTATCCTGAGCCTGACGAAGCCGATTAGAGCGTCGGCCTCCTTGTCCTCGACTTGAATGAAGTCCTCTGTACCCCCGGACGCCTCGTAGACAGTGTGGGTGATCTCTAGCCTACCCGAGTCAGCCCTCTTAACAGAGTGACCCACCTCTCTGCAGCGTATACACCTACATCGCCCACCTCGTGCATCTAGGCTATCCTCGGCTAGCTGCCTGAGGTTGCTCATATCGACGCCAGCATCGATGCGTGGTAGGGGTATATCGCGCTGAACCCGCATGATCCGGACCCACGGAGGCGTAACCTCCATGATTTTGGAGATTAGCTCCGCAGCCTCCCCCGTCGTGAGGGGCGTGTAATCGCCATTCCTCCACCAGTTGTAAAGGCGCGTCCCCTTAACCACGAGTGTAGGGTAGATCTTAAGCATATCCGGTTTGAAGCGAGGGTCCTCAAAGATTGTTCTGAACCCCTCGAGGTCCCTCTCAGGGTTTGAGCCGGGGAGGCCGGGCATCAAGTGGTAGCAGATCTTGAAGGAGGAGTCCTTGAGGCGCTTCGTCGCGTCGACGACGTGTTGAACCGAGTGGCCTCGGTCTACCCTCTGGTAGATGTCGTCATAGACGTTTTGGACGCCGAGTTCGACGCGTGTGACGCCGAGGTCGAGCATTCCATCAACGTCCTTCTCCTTAATGCAGTCTGGACGCGTCTCGACGGTTATCCCGACGTTCCTGACACCCGATTTCTCAGCGTTGAGCTTCGTCTCGGCGAGGTTAGTGGATGGGATGTTAGTGAGGGCGTCGAGGCACCCTTTGACGAAGCCCTCCTGGTAGGGGCGTGACGAGGCGGGAAAGGTTCCACCCATGATTATGAGGTCGACTTTGTCTACAACGTGCCCTATCATCTCGAGCTGCCTTATACGCGCCTTCACCTGCCTATAGGGATCGTACTCGTTCTGAGCGCCCCTCATCGCTGCGGGCTCGTAACCCGTGTAGCTCTGGGGGCTATCCTCCTCGGGTCCGCCGGGGCAGTAAGCGCAGCGCCCGTGGGGGCATGGGTATGGCTCCGTCATCACCGCAACCACGCTCACTCCGCTCAGGGCACGCGCCTCCTTCCTCCTGAGGACTGGAAGAAGCAGCTCAGCCTCCTCCTCGGTGAGGGTAGCAAGAATCTCCGAGTTGCGGGGTATCCGAGGCAGTCGATGGTTGCGGGCCACCTCGATTTTTATCTGGTTTAAGTCAGATCTAGAGGGGAC
>CAZIKD010000246.1:0-3602 GCA_964539725.1 uncultured Candidatus Bathyarchaeia archaeon
AGGTCCCCGAGGCATGGACGCTTCTAACAGCCTCAACAATGGTGACGAACACTGCTAGACTCGGCACCTGCGTCACAGACCCACACAGACACCATCCCGCAGTGCTCGCCCAGAGGCTCGCGACCATAGACCACTTCTCGAATGGTAGAGTGATCCTTGGACTAGGGGCGGGGAACGCCGTCAACCTTGACACGCGCGCGCAGCCTCGGCAGAAGAGTATCCCCATCTACTTCGCAGCAAATAGCCCTAGGATGCTTGGGCTGACTGGCAGGTATGCGGATGGGTGGGTTCCACTTGGGCTGACGCCCGAGATGTATAGGCGGCGACTAGGGGTTGTGAGGGAGGCTGTGGCTAAGGCTGGGAGGAGCTCAGATGAGGTTGACCCTGTTAACTCCCTCGGTCCTCGCGGAGGCTGGCTACGACGTTGAGTTCCCGAAGAAGTTTAAGAACTACTCCCACATTGACTGGCAGCCAACCCCGGAGTACCTGAATACTCTGGGTGAGTATGGTAAGCTTGTCCCGGATGAGACACTCAAGGATTTCTTCATCTTGGGGAACTCTGATGAGTGTGCTGAGAAGGTTCACGAGTTCGTTAAAGCGGGTGTCAAGCACTTCGTCATGGAGGTTGTTGCTGAGGACTATGGGGGCATGGTGAGGGATTTTGGACAACAGATTCTCTCGGGCTTCCGATGAGTAACTATTTTTTCCTTAACCACCTAGTCTTATCTCCCACATGCAAAAACGCGCTAAGTTTTACTTTTCTTTACATTCGCGAATAGGTTTATAACTGCTACTATGAACTAAAGATTTAGTTACGCGCTTGTAAAGGAGTAAGGCAAATGCAGGAGAAGCTACTAGAGACCGACGTTCTCGTCATCGGTGGCGCAGGCGCAGGCTTACGGGCAGGCATAGAAGCAAAACTAAGCGGCGCAGATACCATCATCGCATCGAAGATGCCCGCCGGCGGGACAAGTTGCACGCTTCTTATCGGTGGCTACATAACAGGCGCTACGCTAGAAAACGAGGAACAGTTGTTTAAGCAAATAGTCTACACAGGAGGATACATCAATAATCAACGCCTCGTTGATGTGTTTCTCCAAGACGCAATACATACAATACCACAATTGAGGGACTACGGCGTAATCATAGAGTACACACCCGGTGAAACTCCAGACATGCCAGCACACTACATGACAACAAAGATAGACAACAAACCCAAGGGCTATGGTTTACTCCAAGCCATGCGCAAAAAAGCCGAAGAACTAGGCGTCAAAATACTCGATAAAGTCATTATTACAGAACTCGCCAAGTCAGACGATACTATAACCGGCGCCGTGGGGGTTGACCTGAAATCCGGTGAGTTTCTGGCCATATCTGCTAAATCAGTTGTGATCGGAAGCGGAGGAGGCGCCAATGCTTTTGGGCGAAGCGACAATCCACGGGGAACGACAGGCGACGGCTTCTCGCTAGCTTATCTTGCCGGCGCTGAGCTTGTTGACATGGAGTTTGTGTCGCTGGTTGTGCCGGAGAAGCTGACTCCAGAGATATTCAAGGTCAAGGGCGAGCCACCGGACTCAATTATCAGTCATGGGCACGCACACTATTTTCTCGGCGGGATAAAGATTAACGAAAACTGCGAAACTAACATCAAAGGCTTGTTTGCTTGCGGAGAAGTCGCAGGTGGACTCCTGGGCGCTGCAAGATTGGGCGGAACGGCTGTCGCTGATATTATCGTCTTTGGGAGGAGAGCTGGATTCCGCGCCGCCCAATTTGCTAAGAATAGCAGAGGCCAAGATATTGATGTGAACCAAGTGCATAAAGCAAAAAGCAATTTTGTAAAAATGACTAGAGACAATAATGCTTCAGCGACTGACACTTTAGCCAAGATACAATCCATTCTCTGGAAATACTTGGGGCCCGTTAAATCGGAATACACGTTGAAGAAAGCGCTGGAATTGCTGGATGATATGAATGGGGAGGTCTCAAATCTTGGGGCTAGAAATCCCAAAGAGATATTATCTGCCTATGAAGCAAAGAATATACACATTTTAGGGAAAATCCTAGCATCCGCTTCGCTGATTCGCAAGGAAACTCGTGGAAACTTCTGGCGTGCAGACTACCCCAATCCAGATAACAACAGATGGATCAAGAACATCGTGCTGTGGGAAGATAAAGGAAAAATTGTGACTAGAATCGATGACGTGGTAATGACTAGATTACACTCACCGGTTGAACCGCCGATTGGTTCTGGATGCTACTGGTACCATCCGAAGATAGATATTAGGTAGATTGAAGATTATACACCTCGTGTGTGGGGGCCATCGCCTTATCCCCCAAACCCAAATGACGTTGCGGAAAAGTTAAGGTTGAATCGCAACATAACTTCGATCAGATGTAAAACCCATGATAGACTGGAAACTTGTCAAGAAGATGACCCTGTGGGATTACGAAGAGCTAATCAAGAAAATGACCGAGATCTTATCCTACACCTTCATTCAAGAACATTACAACCACAAAACGAAGGAAGCAACAAACTACTCAAAAAAACTTCTTGGATACGACCCGAAACATGAAAAACATGTCAGTAGAATCGCCAACACATTCACGATTCTGGAAGCCTTGAAAGTCGACACTTATGAAGACTTGATTCATAGAATAGAAGACAAAGAGAAATGCGAGGATTTTCTTAGAAAAACCAAATTACCGTTTGAGGACTTGATATTTGTACTCAACCATATTTTTCACTGGGTCTTTCCTCACCGTCTATATTTGAGGGAATTGATAGACACGGAAAACGGATGCCGCAAAATAGGCATAGAGAAATTGAGAAATCGCGGAATAAGATTTAACTATGATGTTTTGGAAAACGGGGGAACTCGAATAGGCAGAGAGAAGCTCTCTAAAGACACGGGGATCCCAGAGTCGGTTATCCTCGACTTCGTGAACCTAGCAGACATGAGTCGTCTGCCTTACAGCAATAGAAAAACCGTGAAGCATCTTCTGGCTGGGGGGTATGGCAGCGTGGCCAAACTTGCCCAGACAGATTCGGTGAGAATTATAGAGGATATGAGGTCGTACTTTGAGGGGATTGGGGTAAAACTCTCTGGGTTTATTGATTTGGAGGGAATAGCTCAATGGGCAAGAACGATTCCGGTTGTTGTTCAAGATTAGGTACCTCTTTCGTTGATCCTTTTAAGCCAGTTTGGGTTTGGGCCATAGCCTTATCCTCACTTCAGCCAGATACTCAACCGTGAATATATGGATGAGATGGAGTACCGTAAGGGTCGTGAGTTCTGATGGTTGATGAAACGGTTAGGATTAGGAGGCTTGAGAACGGCGACTATAGGCTAGCTCTCAACAACAAGTACCTCGACGTCAACGAGATCACAGTCAAAGATGGTTACAACTCCGACGGTGTGCCGGGAGCCTTCATGATGGCTGCGGCACTCATGTGCACCGTAGCCTCCTGCGAATACGAGCTAGACGCCAGGAGGAAGGGCGCCAAGTACAGGGGCATCGAGGCTTCGGCGACGGCGAGGAAGGGCGCGGATAGCAGGAAACGTGGGGTCTACAAGTCTATGGACGTCACCGTGCGGGCAAAT
>CAZIKD010000247.1:0-3579 GCA_964539725.1 uncultured Candidatus Bathyarchaeia archaeon
TCCCTGTCCCAGGACTGTTTGAGGGCAGTCTCAATCGCGGTGGCCAAGGACTCGGGGTCCCCTTGAGATGTCAGATAACCATATTCGCGAGAGGGAAGAAGTTCGCTCAAGACACTGGGGGTCCCAAGAACTGGACATCCGCAAAGCATGGCTTCGAAGAACACGAGCCCGAAGCTTTCCATGAAGCTTGGCAGGACAAAAAGGTCGGCGGCATGATAGTAATACAGCAGTTCCGACTGTACTTTTGGGCCTTCAAGGAAAACACAGGAGGCAAGACCCTTTTCTTCAATCAACTTCTTGAGTTCAGATCTCTGAGGTCCATCTCCAACGAGCATCAGGCCGAAGTTGATCCCTCTGGCTTTGAGCCTGATAGCACTTTCAATCAGAATCTTCGGTCCTTTGCGCGGGATCAAACCACCGACAAAAAGGATCAGAGGCTGGCCAGATTCTCTCCCGATGTGCTGCCGTGCCTTATCGATTGGGACAGAAGGATATTTCGAAACGTCGATGGGATTGTGGATCACCCAGGCCCTCAGCTTCTCCAGCCTGTTAGGGAAGAGCTCCTCGTACCGTTTCTTGACGAAGTGACTCACGAAAATCAGGTTTGGAGCCATCTGCAGATTCCGGTCGATGAACTGATGCCGGAGATCCCTCAGGGGAGGCTGGGCGAACTCCATAGAGTGGGTCGAGTGAATCGACGTGACAATAGGAGCCAGACCGTTTCCAAAGACGTGCGCATAGGGGAACCGATTCTCGAGATGGTGAACATGAATGACGTCTGGCTTAAACAGGTGGAGGACACGGTCGTAGTCCAAAGAGTGTACAATGATCTTGAGTAAATGCTGAAGGGGACCGCACCAACGCTTGACATGGCTAACATTTCTCAGAAATTGGGGGTTAAAGACGCGGAAAGTCCGAAGAGATTGTGCAGGTCGACGCCGGCCATAGATCTGAATGCCCTCTTTGGTTTTCGAACCCTTGTCCTCGGTGACGGTGTTATCCGCGAGCACCGCAATCTGGTGGTTCTGTCTGGCCAGATGGGTTGCAAGACCCCAGAGATGGGTAGCCACGCCGCCGCGCGTTCGGCCGCCGACATCAGGAGGGATAGGACCGACCTGCAGAATTCTCATGATAGGGATCTTCCTTCTTCCCTTTTTAGAATCAAACCGTAACATTCTGCGAGGGCCCGGAGCATCCACGCCTGGCCCCAACGGATGTAAGGAATGTTGAGCTTCCAGTCGAATCCTGTTTTGGTTTTCCGAACCATATAGATGAACCAACCCTCGGGATGTTGCATGGTCTGCAAGATCCAAGGAACACATCTTTTCAGATGGCCTAGGGCTTCTGGAAAATCAGGCGCAAGAGTGCTGTGGCAAAGGATGGCCTCGGCACAGCTATGAATGTTGATGGGATAAAGCGACTGGGGCTTCATCTCAGGATACCCCTCGGATGTGAAAAGATTTTCACAATAGAACCGGTAATATCTTCTTAGTGCCTCATAGACTCTTGGGTTCCTCATCGATTTCCAGATGGAATGAAGAGAACGAATTTCAAACCCGGAGTGGTAGTGGTCGATCTTACACTCCTTCTCCTGATCCTTTCCCCAATAGCAAAAAGAGCCATCTTCATTTTGCTGATTCAGCGTGTAAGTTAGCGCTTTCTTAGCCATCTCAAGATAATGTTTTTGTCCCGAAACCTTCCCGACTTTGATCAAAAAATCGGCCACAAAAAGGTTACCATTATGGATATGGAAGTGGTCGAGAGGTGTCTTGCTGAAGCAAAGGGAATCCTCTTTGAGGACGTCAATGTTGAGATGACGGAGGAAGAACTCACAAATGCTCCGACAGTGTTGAAGAAAGCGGTGATCTTGTGTACTTTGGTAGAACCGCCAGAAGGCGTCGCCGATGATAGCTGTGATGACTGAGGACGGTGTGTTCTTGGGGATAAGGATTTTTGATTGCCAGCTGAAAGGATGGCCCCAACACATCCCAGAGGTGTCGGGGCATGGATGGGCTTCAAGCCAGGTCAAGGCTTCCTTGGCCTGGCGAAGGTATAGTTCTTGCTGAGTGGCTTCGTAAAGAATCCGATACCCCGAAGCAAACAGTCCCATTGCTTTTGGATTAATCTCTCTAGGGATTCGGAGGAGCCGCCGAAGCAAGAGGGGAAAGAACGATTCTGCATAGAGGATGGACTGGCGTAAGACCTTACGACCCCATGTCTGTGAAGGGGTAAGCAGAGTGTGTTGCTTCAGATCATAGGGATCAAAGCCAGCCCAGCCATTACGAGTGATCCAGCGGTCGAGACGCATGAGACTCTGCTCGACCTGTGCCTTGATGTCAAACAACATATTTTGCATCTGATTATAGGTATCCCAGATCCTCGAGCTGCTTCCTCACCGTTTGATCCAAAACGTGTTCCTGACCTACCGAACTCTCCCGTTCCGAGGGCGCGGCAAACTGGATCTTCCGTTGTGCGATCAGGCTGCTGGGTTCAAAAACATCTTTCAGAACCTTCCCGTCCATATCCTGGGGAATAGGGATCTCGAGGATATGGAGCAGGGTCGGCGCAACATCGACAATGTCTGCTCTCCCGAGCCAATAACCCCTCTTAATATGGGGTCCTTTAAGAATTATCATCCCCTCGAGGCGATGGGTTCCGGTATAGTTCTCCCGCAGCGATCTTCTTTCAAACACCAGACCCCGAGTAAAGGATTGGCGTGAGATGCACCGGAAACCGTTGATCACATAGATGAGATCCGGAGCCTGATCGAGATAAGGGCCTCGGTAGAGATCTTCGCGTTTGAATATCGTGATCTCAACGTTGGGGAATCTCTCCGTCAGGGAACGCAAACCTTTCGCGATCTCTTCCCTGACCGTATCATAATCTGAGGGGTCGACGGCCCCTTGATCTTCGCGTTCCTTTAGATTGATATAGATGGGTCCAAACACCGATGTATGAGACGGACTGTAGGCTTTCGTCTCGCCCCAGTCGATCGCAGGGACTAGAGATTCAAAGTTCGCCCCCGATGCGGAGGCTCCCTTGACGAATCTGCTCCCCCACTGCGTGAGAGTGCGAGGGATACGAAAACGGTGTGCGAGGGTTGCGCCGATCCCACGAACGGCTCTTGATACGGAATGTGATACTGATCGGCGCGAATGCAAATCTGTTTTCAGCTTAAGGAAACCGTGATCGTGCAGCCATCGATTGACGTAGAAGGTCTCGTCCTGAGTGCCGAACCCATGATCAGAGACCACCAGGACCGTTGTTTCTTCATCAACCGTCCGCAGGAGCTCACCCACAGCCGTATCCAGATGTTGCCAGAAGTGTTTCAAAAGTTCTTTGATCCGCAGGTGAGCAGGGTCTGTCATAGGATTCTCAGGATCCATATACTTCCACATGCGGTGTTGGACACGGTCTGTACAGGTAAAAGCGAAAACGAAAAACTCGGGATCATATGTTTTCTTAAGATAATGATATACTTTAATCCTCTGGTCGAGGAGTCGTTCAACATCACTCAAAAAGTCTTCGTGATGCCTGTACCCGGCGTAACGGATATCTGTCTGGTGGCCACCGGTCAAT
>CAZIKD010000248.1:0-3563 GCA_964539725.1 uncultured Candidatus Bathyarchaeia archaeon
ATGGTTTGGTATCCTCGGCTACTTAGGTTTGACAAGCTTCGCCGCTCCAATAATCGGGGGCTACCTCTGGGGAATAGCTCGCGCGCACGATAGGTCGAAATCGCTTAGAATATGTTTCAAGTAGATTACCTGATTTTCCATTATGCAGGAGCTACTTTAATCTCCTTGGAGTCGACCTTCCCATTTTTAGGCCATTCGCCGGAGCCCTCGAACACGCAGTGTCCAAGGTTCTCACACAGGTGTTCTCTATAATTCTCCAAACAGGCTTCACATGGTTTCAGTGTCTGGAGAAATTGGCCGTGCAACCTATATATATTGCGTCATCTTTGTTCTAAATTTATTATGATGCGTTCTATTTGAAACGTCATTTGTTGCCCGCGCGCGATATTCAGCTTCCTATTTCTAGTAAAGTCTGAAATCTCACCGACGATGTCCTCCGCATCGCCTACTATTAGCCTTAGTTTGTCCCCGACGCGGTGGACCTCTATGACGCCTTTTATGGAGACATGCTCTGTCTCAACGACTTGTCCGCTGAAGGAGAGCTCTATGACATTTGAGCCCGTCACGCTAGCCTTCAGGTTCTCAGGTTTATCGAGTGCGACTATCTTTCCTCTGTTTATCATAGCGATGGTGTCGCGCGCGCTTGATGCAAAGACGGGGCTTCGCCTACCCAAGGACTACAAGCTTATGCACCGAGATGTCATCAAGATAATGACTCAACCAAGAGCCAAAAAGAACTGATTCCCCATATACACGCAACGATAATAGTCCTATATTTTTACCAATTTTTACTCAAAGTTAGCAACTCTATACCGATTTCCCTTCCTGATTACCATATGTCCCTTATCTTCAAGAAGCCTCTCATGAGTCTCCTCTCCCCTAGGATACTTTGCGTTGAGAAACCTCTCCGACTTTAGAGTCCGTCAATAGGGGATATGCAAGTCTTTGCCTTCACTAATAGCCTCCTCAGCCGCATCGGCCGCGGTCGCGCGCGTGAGCAGCCAATGACGTATTGCGCCTCCATAGCGCAGGCAAGGAATGGCGAAACAATTCTTTTGGGAAAGGATAAACATGTGTGTAAGCTAGATGCCGCTAATCTCGGTTTGATTGCGGTTCCAGAAACGATAGCCTCTGGGAAGGCTCACACTGGTATAATATTTAAGTGCGCGCTCACTGAAGTTTTTAGGGAAAGTCATGGTAAAAACTGAGATCGCGCGCACGTTCAAGATAAATACTAACAGAATCAGTCACCCATTCACTTAGGAACTCGTCTATGCGCTTCTCCCTGAGCAAATTATCTGTTTGCTTGACGTACCATGAGAGAGAATCATAGAGCTTCTTATCTAGCTTGACCCTGACCTCAATGGTATCAACTAACTCAGCAGACGTCGAGTGTGGTGGGCGCAGTTTAGCTTCGCGCATGTACTTTGGGTGTGCCGTTTTCATCCCCTTATTAATATTTTAGATTAATACATATAGGAATTATGGAACAGTCAACTATATTTTCTATTCATCATTGTGCTCACTCAGTGGTAAACATCTTGTAGTTGAGGAACACCGAATTGAGGTATATTACCCACTACTGAGGGAGACTCTATTCAGTGAACTGGATAAGCGGAGCCTCGAGTTCAAGAAGGTAAAAGCTGGCGACGAGGTATTGGTCGTCGCGCGCGCGGAAGTGTAAATCAATATAGGAACCAAACGCGCGCAGAAAATAAAAAAAAGAATTTTAAGGATGTTTTTATTTCATTACACTTTTAATATAACTGATTTAGGAACTTTGCCAATAGCCTTCTTTCTGTAACTATGCCAATGAGCACATCCTTCTCTATTACAGCTAGCCTTCTAATTTGATGTTTTCGCATGAGCTCTAAAGCTTCTTTTATACGATGATCACTCTCAATAGATATGAGAGGTTTCGACATTATTTCATCTGCTGTTGTCTCGTATATATTCTTATTCTTTGCTATAACCTTTTCCAGCACGTCTTTCTCTGTGATTATACCGACTGGCTTTCCTTTTTCAATCACTATGACGGCTCCGATGTCATTATTTACCATATCATATATCAAGCTAGTTAGAGGTGTTGACGGGGAAGCAGTCACCGGTATTCTCATGCAATCTCTGACTGGTGAATTGACTGCCTTCATGATCTCTTTTTCTGAAGTCAAAAATGTCTACCCCAATTAAATATTTATAGCCGTTTGTTTAAAAAAGTTATGCTTCGTGGATTAATGTAAGGATTTGAAGCTTTAATACACCCCACGCCTTCCTCCCCAAACATCCATCATACGTTAACCAACATATTATAGAGAGCCACCTTACCCGCCAGCTCCTTCACGATATTACCGAAGTTCCTCGCCGGACTATGCTCCCCGAAGACCCTCTTAAACGTCGCTCGCGCGCGAGTTTCTTTTTACTATTTTTTCCCTAAATGGAAAATATAGGGTAATTCTCTTTTTCCTATAGGCAGGATATCTTTCAAGACTTTGTTAACCTGCTCCTTTGTTGCTCCGCTGGCAATAATGGTTCCTTCGAGAATAGCAAACCACGCCTCGCTTAGCCCTATCTCGCGTAGCCGCTTTCCGAGTTCTCTAGCGTGGATTTTACCCATCTCTTGATGGTAGATCTTCATGAGGTTGAAGTCTTTGCGGGTCAATTCCTCTATCTCTGCATCATACCTCAGGCGGTTGCTCTCGTTTCTCAAATAAAACTTCAACCGTTCGGCATCAGTCTTCTCCCTCCCTAAGACTGGGGGTAAGGACGTTATAACGCCAAACCTGTTTTTAGCCTCTTGATACTCCTCGTTCAGCTCCTCGCGTATGCCTCTTCCGAAAAATATGCTGTAGGGAACCAGGAAACCGTCGTAAACAATTTGCCCCTTAAAGGAAAGGAGGACGGCTTCAAGCCTGATTGGAAGCACCGAACCTAGAATTTCCTCAAACGTGTCGGTGAGCGCGAGGACCCCGTAAGCTCTAGGTGGCGTCGTATCGTCTAGAAATACGGCGTACCTCTTCTGATAACGGAGAAGATAAAAGGTTCCCTTGACGAGGTGTCTCCATCCAGCGATTATCTCCAACTCTCCCGCAGAAAAATTGAAGGGGTTTTCCGCAATAAAAGAGTCAATTAAGGAGGTATGGTCGTATAGGGCGTCTCTAACCTTCATCTTGTTTTCAAGCCGTAACTTCATAAACCCACTGAGCGTTGGAGTACCATCAACCAAATTCAGCTGCTGGTTAGCGTAAAACAATAATGCGGGATGCAATTTCAAAAACAGTTCGAGTTCCTCTTGACCTAATTTCAATCTATCTTCACCCGCATCTATTCCGCGCACACGTTCAATTGTAGGCTAAAGTTTTGCGTTTTTATATTTTTAGGCTACAGTAGATGGTTTCAGGCTTTGTTCGGTACTTGAACTTCTAGTAGAGCTTGCGCGTAGGTGCACTCACAGACGAAGAGTCGAAGACGACATGGGATGACACGCGCGAATTAGATCCAATCATAGTCTCCGTAGGAGAAATGCATTTTTTCAACATCGCGTAGATTGAGCTCATCCAGATAAT
>CAZIKD010000249.1:0-3544 GCA_964539725.1 uncultured Candidatus Bathyarchaeia archaeon
CCGTCGAGGTCGTAGATTATGAGGCGTATCCCGTGGAGCACGGCTGGGATAGGCGCGCTTGGGCATTAAACGGTTCCTAGTTACCCAACCTTTTTCCGCGCGCTCTCCCCTATGCTAACCATGAGACGATTTTACTATACTGAAATCCCCCTCGAGGACATCGCGGCCCCCGCCGTAGGGGCGAAGAGGAGGTGGCTCCTCACTAAGGAGAAGGGGGCTCCGAATTTCACGGTCGCATTCGTCGAGGTAGCCTCGGGAGGGAGCACCATCAGTCACTCGCACCCCTACGAGCATGCGATGTATTTCTTGGAGGGTGTCGGCGAGCTCCTGGAGTCGAACGGGACGAGTCCGATTAGCCCTTGGGAGTTCATCTACATCACCCCTGACGAGCTCCACCAGATAAGGAACACTGGGAAGAAACCCCTTAAATTCCTCTCCGTAGAGCCTGTTATAAAGGAAGATAAGAAGCCTTAGAGTTCTAGTGGCTTCCCGTAAGTCTCCGCGTGGAAGATCTCCTTGAAGGCCCTTCTTGGCTTAGGATCGGGGGCCTCGGCGGGGATACCGATGGGTAAGAGGCATATCACCTTCTTGTCCTTGGGTATCCCGAGGAGGGGCTTTACCTTCTCTTCATCGAATGCGCCTATCCAGCATGTGCCGTAGCCGATGCTCCATGCCGCGAGTATCATGTTCTCCACCGCTATCATCGGGTCCCTCTCCGTCCACCGACTATATCCGCCAGGAGAGTTGGTGAAATCGGAGAACACTACTAGGAATGCCCACGCATCAGCCGTCCACATCTGGTTGCGGGCTGCCTCTGCGAGCCTCTTCCTCATCTCAATGTCGCGTACGACCACGAAGCCCCACGGCTGCTTGTTACCCGCTGAAGGCGCGAGCCTACCTGCCTCAAGGATCTTCTTGAGGTCGCCGTCCGGCACAGGGACGGGTTTATATTTCCTGACGCTACGACGCGTCTCTATCGCCCTGAGAACATCCATATAACTCGATTCCCTGCCGCCCTTAATATCCACTCCTAGTGGAGATGGGTCAACCCAACGAAGCGTTTCCAGGGATCCATCACTCAAAAGACCCTGAATACGAACCGTATATTGTACTGGAATGGGCTAAACGGTTCAAATAATCGAGATAGACGTTAAAAAAAATGACCCGCCTGTTGGTCTACCGGGCGGGCTTCTTCGCGTCGACTTTTTCCAACAGATTCTTCACCTGGGCGTTGGCTTTCGCGATTATCTCCGCCGCAGTCTCGGGGGTGACGTAGCCGGCCTCTACAGCAACCCTCCTCGCGTTCTGGAGGGCCATCGTTATGAGTGTCGACATCGTCGCCGAGGTGACGTACCCACCCTTGAGGGCAACCTGGAACGCCCCGCCCGCTGCCTCCATGAGCTGCCTCCTATAGCTTGGTACGTCGAGCACTAACGCGTCGCCTAGGATGATCGTTCCCCTCTCGTAGACGGCCTTGAGGGTTAGCCCGCTCTGGGCCGCCTTTATGCCGAGTCGTTGAAGGAGGTCCGCCATGTCCGCTGTTATCTCATCGCCCTTATCAGCGACGACGGTGTCGGCGATAACCCAGATGTTCCCCGCCTCGATGCGGGTCTTAATGCCGAGGCCGCCGAATTTGCTGATCATGGGTCCCGGGCTTATGCCCGTGTTGCCCGCGGAAACGGTAAGCTGTTTGAGGGCCTTGTCACCGGCCTTGGCGAAACTCTCGACCTTGCTCTTCTCGAGGTTCATCGCAAGCTTGAAGGGGTTGCCGTTGGTGAAGAGGAATACGTTCTGCCCCTCCACCGCCTTTATGAACTCCTTCGTAGCCGGCTTTTCAGCCTTCTCCATGCTGATCCTCATCAGCGTGTTCTTGACGGTCTTAACCTCTAGCTGACCCCTGAGGCTCTTGCGGAGGTCCATGAGCATACCGCTCTGGACCTTGAAGAGTTCCGCAGCTGCGATGACGTCGTATTTCTTCAGTAGGTCGACTGTCTTCTCGACGACTGCTGCCTTCTGTTCAGATACCTGCGACATTCATGCCACCTCAGTAAAGCTTGACGGCCTCTCCCATGGTCGTCTTCAGGTAGATGCTCTTGATGTTGCCGTAGCCCCTCTTCGTCGCGCCGATGAGGTTGGTGAGGATGGCTTCGATGTTCTGGGCGACCTGCTCATCGGTCATGTTCTCTCTGCCCACCATGCAGTGGCAGAACATCTTGTCCCTGCTCCTCAGCACGACGGCGCGGCGCTCACGCTCGATGACGTTGTCGACGGGCGCCTGGGGTGGCACCGGGGTGGGCATCTTGCCACGCGGACCCAGGATGGGACCTGCGACTCGACCCACCGTCGGCATCAACGGCGCCTCGCTGATGAATATATCGAAGTTCTTGAGCTTCTTCTTAGCCGCCTTCTTATCCTTCGCTAGTTCATTGAGCTCGGTGGGTTCGATGACCTCGTCGGCGCCGCTCCTGCGGGCCCTGAGTGCGAGGTCGCCGCCTGCGAAGACGAGGACCTTCCGCCCGCCTATCCCATTGGGGAGCTGGACGCGCAGATTGATCCTGTTCTCTGGGCGCTTCATGTCTAGCTCGCGTAGGTTTATGGCGAGCTCGAATGTCTGCTCGAAGCGACGCTTCTTGGAGGCCTGTCTCGCCTTCGTAATCACCTCATTTATGTCCTTCCTCTGGAGAGACATGGTTAATCCTCCTTTAACTGGGCGTCGTACGCCCCGCTCTTTATGAAGTCCTGGATCTCCTTGGCGGACTTGCCATCGACTGTGACGCCCATGCTCTGGCAGGTGCCGAGAACCTCGCGAGCCGCCGCCTTTAAACTGGCCGCGTAGAGGCCCGCCTTCTTCTTCTTGGCAACGCTCACGAGCTGGTCGAAGGCGAGGTCACCCACCTTCGCTGAGTGGGGAGTGCCCGAGCCCTTCTGGATGCCGACCGCCTGCGTGAGCAGGGCGAACGTGCTGAGCATCCCGACTTTAACAGTGAATGCCCTAGTGTCGGTGTCTATGAACACGTCCACCGGGACGGGGGTACCCTTGTACTCGCCGGTCTGCTTGTTGATATCGGCGACAATCTGCATTATGTTGACGCCCATCGGGCCCAGAGCCGGGCCGATCGGCGGACCGCCTGTCGCCCCGCCTCCCGGGACGATAAAATTGAATTTTTTCTCAACCAATTTTAGTTAGCTCCTTTAACCTCCCGGACATAGTCGGCGTGGACGGTTATCGGCAAGCTAAACGCCGCCTCCAGGATCTCGATTACGACTTCTTCCTTGGAGGTATCCACGCGCACCACCCTCGCCTGCATACCCTTGAAGGGCCCAGCTACGACGTCCACCAGAGTGCCCACAGCCAGGCCTTCGATGGCTGGCTTCGTCTCAAGGTAGCGCTCGACCTCTTGGGGCGAGACTGTTCCCTGGATGCGTTCCCTGGCGTATCGGACGCCCCGTATGAGTTCGTCGACCATGTGGGGGTTGACGCTCTCAATTATTATGTAGCCCTTCAGCTCTGACGGCGCGAGTATGGCGAGGACGGATATATGCT
>CAZIKD010000250.1:0-3528 GCA_964539725.1 uncultured Candidatus Bathyarchaeia archaeon
GTCAGCGACCCCGAGATTGCGCGCACCCTGCTTGGAGTTAAGTTCGCTCCCGCATAGCTCCGCTGGATGTACCCTTTTATATCACCGCCAATAGCCTAGTTTCAGCGAATAGCGGGGTAAATTTGTTGAGTGTCGGTCTAAACATCATCATCTGCATAAAACAGGTCCCCGAGACCACAGAGGTTGAGTTTGACAAGGAGACAGGCCGACTCAAGCGCGAGGGCGTCGCTGCAGTCATAAACCCCTTTGACGAGTACGCCATAGAGACTGGCCTCCGCCTCAGAGAGAAATTCGGTGGCAAGGTCAAGGCCTTAAGCATGGGCCCACCCATGGCGGAGCAAGCCTTACGCGACGCTATAGCCATGGGCTGTGACGAGGGCATCCTAGTCAGCGACCGCGTCTTTGGCGGCGCAGATACCTGGGCAACGAGCCTCACCATCGCCAAGGCTATACAGCTCACA
This sequence comes from uncultured Candidatus Bathyarchaeia archaeon, assembly GCA_964539725.1. Taxonomy (GTDB): domain Archaea; phylum Thermoproteota; class Bathyarchaeia; order TCS64; family TCS64; genus UBA8941. Next base: position 462 of record CAZIKD010000250.1, read on the forward strand.
GGCCCACATGATATAATCATCTGCGGTCTCAAGACAACCGATGGCGATACCGGTCAGACAGGCCCCGAGATGGCGGAGCACCTCGGTGAGCCTTGCATAAGTTACGTTAGCCAGATACTCGACGTCAAGGATGGGAAGGTTACCCTGAAGAGGAATCTCGATGACGGTGTCGAGACCCTCGAGGCGCCACTCCCCCTCATAATCACAGTAAGTAAAGACATCGGTCAGCCCCGCCTCCCCACCCTACGTGGCCGCCTAGCTGCCAAGAAGGCCACTATCAAACATATCACCAACAAGGAGATGGGGATGAACCCTAAAGAGCTCGGCCTCGAAGGCAGCTATACTCGCGTCACCAAGATATTCACGCCGGAGCCCCATGCAGGCGGGGAGGTCGTAGAGGGCACAGCTGACATGCTCGCGGACGCTATCTATAGGAAGCTCAAGGAGGCCAAGGTAGTATGAGCGATAAGCCAGTCAAAGTTAGCGAAGCCTGCACTGGCTGCGGCATCTGCATTACAGCCTGCCCCTTCGGTTCAATAACCATCAAAAATAACAAGGCACAGATCAATGACACCTGCAGAGTCTGTGGAGTCTGCGAACCCGTCTGCCCAGTGAAAGCCATAACGATAAAGAAATCCGACGCTCCCCAGAGCTTCGCTGACTGGCGAGGGATCCTCGTCTATGCGGAGCAGCGCGAAGGCGGGGTCCATCCCGTCGCCTACGAGCTCCTCGGCAAGGGTAGGGAACTAGCAGTCAACCTTGGCGAACCCGTCTATGCAGTCGTAATAGGCAACGGGTTAACTAAAGCGGCTGAGGATCTCATAAAACGCGGTGCTGACAAGGTTCTTGTCTACGACCACTCCATCCTCGCTACGTACCGAGACGACCCCTACTCCCAGATACTCACCGAGGCAACCCGCGAACTCAAGCCCAGCATCTTATTAATTGGCGCAACCTCAATAGGCAGAACACTAGGCCCACGCGTCGCAGCTAAGCTTCACACCGGCCTAACCGCAGACTGCACCAGTCTAGACATCGACCTGGAGACGAGGCTTCTCCTCCAGACCCGCCCAGCTTACGGCGGAAACATCATGGCAACCATCTACACCCAGAACAGCCGCCCCCAGATGGCAACCGTCCGATACAAGATCATGACAGAGGCACAGCCCGACCCCACCCATAGGGGCGAGATAGTCAATAAGCTCGTCGATCCCGCTCGGATCCAGGACCGTATAAAGGTCCTCGCCTTCGAGGCCGCCAAGGAGCAGGTCAGTATAGTCGACGCTGAAATAGTAGTCAGCGGAGGCAAGGGGCTCGGCGAGCCCAAGGGCTTCGAGCTCATCCAGAGACTCGCCGAGTGCCTCGGTGGAGCTGTCGGAGCGAGCCGCCCAACTGTGGATGAGGGGTGGATTGAGTATCGCCACCAGGTCGGCCTCAGCGGACGAACTGTACGGCCAAAGCTCTACATCGCCTGCGGCATAAGCGGAGCTGTTCAACACCAGGCAGGCATGAAGACCAGCGACGTAATCATCGCTATAAACAAGAATAAGGAAGCTCCTATCTGCCGCATAAGCACCCTAACCGCCGTTGGAGACCTTTATGAGGTCGTCCCACGCCTCATAGAGAGGATCAAGGAGCAGAAGACCCGTGGTTAGCTACAGTAAGGTCGATGAGGATATCAGGCGCAGGCTAGAGGCCATAGTGGGTGCTAAGAACGTCTCTACAACTGGTGAGGATATCGAGAAGGCCTCAGTCGATGAGAGCCCCCTTGAACCCCACACACCAGAGATCGTCGTCAAACCCGCTAACACCACCGAGGTCTCCGCCATAATGAAGCTCGCCTACGAGGAGACGATCCCAGTCGTGGCTCAAGGCGGACGAACCGGCCTCAGCGGTGCTAGTCACCCAGTCCTCGGTGGCATCGCTCTCAGCCTAGAGCGCATGAACAAGATTCTCGAGATCGACGAGGACAACCTAACCTGCACCACCGAGCCCGCCGCCCTCATAAGCGAGGTCCACGAGGCTACGGAGAAGGTCGGTCTCTACTACCCTCCGGACCCCGGCCAGGAGAGCGGCAGCATAGGGGGTAACATAAACACGAACGCCGGCGGTATGCGCGCCGCAAAATACGGCGTAACACGCGACTACATCCAAGCCCTTGAGGTTGTCTTCCCCACAGGGGAGGTCGTCAACATGGGTGGCAAGAACGTAAAGGACACCACCGGCTACAGCCTCATCGACCTCATGATAGGCTCCGAGGGGACCCTCGGCGTCGTCACTAAGGCGACCCTCCGACTTGTCCCAAAGCCCAAGTTCACAGCCCTCATCTACGCTCCCTACAACAGCGCCTACGACGCCGCCAAGACCGTCGCTGAGATAGTTAAGCGGAAGGCTCAGCCATACGCCCTCGAGTACCTCCCGCAGCACGCCATACTCACAATCGAGAAATACATAGAACGCAAGCTCCCAAACAACACCCACCCCGCCTACCTAATGGTCGGCCTCGAGGCGAATAGCGAGGCCGAGCTCGAGAGAATACTCGAGGAGGTGGGCACTGTATGCATGGAGCTGGGTGCCGTCGACGCTTACCTCGCCGAGACGGCGGAGCAGCAGAGGAGCATCTGGGAAGCGCGGAAGAAACTCTTCGACGCCTACCTCGCCCTCTACGAGCTAGACGAGGCCGATGTCTGCGTCCCACGCGCCGCTGTCCCCGCCTTCGTCGAGGAGTGCGAACGTGTCGCAAAGCGACGCGGGGTGGTAATAGCCGCCGTCGGCCACGCAGGCGACGGCAACATCCACTGCAACATACTCAGACAGGGACAGAGCGATGAGGAATGGTCCGTCGTCCTCGAGGCGACCATCGGGGAGCTAATCGACATCAGCCTAAGCATGGGCGGCACTGTCAGCGGCGAGCATGGCCTCGGCTACACCAAGCGCCAATACCTGGAGAGACGTGTCGGTAAGACTCAGGTCGAGTTAATGAAAGCCATAAAGCGGGCTTTCGACCCGAAGAACATCCTCAACCCCGATAAAGTCTGGTGCTAGCCCCACGACCCCCGCTGAGGGG
>CAZIKD010000251.1:0-3524 GCA_964539725.1 uncultured Candidatus Bathyarchaeia archaeon
AAGGCCTCATTCGAGAAATAAGACCGAAAATGAATTAATGAACACTTATGCGCGCTCCGAGTTTCTTCGGGTAATACCCTGTGACCTTCCTTTGATTCTCCTTTAGTAGTTTGACAATCTCGCTATCTGCGCTGACACCCATAAGTCGCGCGCGCGAACATATTATATTACACTACTGTGCATCTACTAAGATTCGTATGGAAAAAAGGAGCAGATTTCTAGATTCCGGCTTCATTTTGGTATCGATCTCCCACGCATTAAACCACGCGTATGAGAGCCTCTTACCCATCCTGTACCCGCTGCTCCTCTCGGAATTCGGATTATCCTATAGCCTAATCGGCGTAATATCCATGGGATACAGACTATCGGGTGGCTCACTCCAACTCCTAATGGGTTTCCTGGGGCGTTTTTTTAGGAGAAAATATCTACTCGGCTTCGGGTTGATCTGGCAGTCCATCTCCAACTCATTAATGATATTCTCACAAAACTTTAGCCACATTCTACTGAGCCGATCTCTCGCGGGGATCGGCTCGAGCCCCCAACACCCCACAGGATCGTCCTATATAGCTGATACATTCCAAAAAAACCAACTCGGAAAGGCCCTTGGGATCAATCTAGTGATAGCGTCCCTAGGCAGATTTATCACACCCTTCATCGGTAGCCTGCTACTAGTTACAATTGGATGGAGGCTAACAGCTCTTGTATTCACGATACCCGGACTCTTAGTGGGCTTCCTATTCCTGTTCATAGCAGAGAAAAAACGATTGGAACGCTGGTCAGGCCTATCAAGTTTCAAAATAATGTCGAAGGGAGTAACCTCGGTTTTGAAAGATAAACTAGTTTTAACAGTCATGATCGTAGAAATGATAATGGCCTTCAGAGTAGGTGCATCAGATTTTATACCATCATTTCTAATTAAGGTTGGCCTGACTCCACTCGAAGCGGGTTTTCTCTTCACCGCATATCTAGGAGCGGGATTGCCTTCACCCTATGTCTGGGGATATCTCTCGGATAAAATAGAGAGGAGAAAAATAGTGATGCTGGCCATGGGTCTGGCAGCGTTCTTGTGGTACCTGCTACCATACAGTGAGAACTACATTAGTCTCCTCATGGTACTTGTTCCCTTAGGCTTCGCCTGCCAAGGCGTAGGAGGCGTGATTCAGGCATTTGTAGCTGAAGTCACACTGCCCGAAAACCGCGATATAATCTACGGCATTTACTATACTCTCGCCTTCACATTAGGTTCTTTTTCGCCAGTGATTATAGGGTATCTAGCAGACTCGATAGGCTTCCAAGCAAGCTTCACATATGTTGGGATTATCTCCCTATCAGCCGTAATCGCAGCATACTTCATGAAATGAATGCCTCGCGCGCGGACCACCCTGAATTTGACTCCGAGCGGTGTATCCGCTCGGGTAGGGGCTCGAAATAGAGCTTATCGTTCTCGTTGCACGAAGTTACCGTATAGGCTATGGGTAGCTCAAGTGCGCGTAGCACGAATATGAACGCTAAACTCGTAATCCCTTCTCTATTATATAGATTGAGGGGCTTTTTGATTTTAAAAATTGTCCTAAATTGAGGGGGAAGATCACTTATTCTCACCTTTGGTTAACCATAGGATAATATGATTAAATGAGGTGTAAAGGGGCTTTAAACCCTCGGTTTCGCGCGCGAGGAGTCAAAATCAAGCGTTCAGTCTATAAGAGCAGACGTAGAAAATTGATCCGTGAGCGTCAACGCTGATGTAGCAGCTATCCTTTACGAGATAGGGGAGATACTTACCATTAAGGATGATAGGTTTAGGAGCCGAGCCTACCTCCTCGCCGCCCAGCGCATAACAAGTCTCACCGAAGACATCAGGAAGGTAAAGGAGCGCGGCGAACTCGACGAGATACCTGGCGTCGGCCGGAGTATTGCCTCTACGATAACCGAGGTCCTCGACACGGGAGAGTCGAAGGTCCTCGAAGAGCTACGTGAGTCACTCCCACCCGGTGTCAGGCAGCTCATGGAACTCGAGGGCGTGGGCCCAAAGAACGCGATGCGCTTAGTCGAGGAGTTGAAATTATCCTCCATAGACGACCTCGAGAAGGCTGCCAGGGAAGGTATGATCCGGGAGATAAAGGGATTCGGTGAGAAGAAGGAGCAAAACATTCTTCAGAGCATCTCCGACTACCGAAACAGGCAAACAAGGTTTCTACTCGGCGCCATCCTTCCTGTGGTAGATGACATGCTAGCTTGGATGAGGGAGTCCCCTGCAGTCCTAAAAGCAGAGGTCGCTGGTTCCTACCGTCGTAGGAGAGAGACCATCGGGGACCTCGACCTCCTCATTGCTTCCAACGAACCCGACGCCGCCTCCAAGCGTTTCGTAGAAATGCCTCCAGTCGAGCGAGTCGTCAGCCATGGCTCAACCAAGAGCACCATCCTCCTCAGGGGACATCTGCAAGTGGACTGCCGCGTCGTCCCACCTGAGGCCTATGGCGCTGCTCTCCAGTATTTTACAGGCTCCAAGGACCACAACATAAAACTCCGCACAATCGGGGTAAAGCTTGGCTACAAGCTCAACGAGTACGGCCTATTTCATCGAGATGACGACAGATTAGTGGCCTCGGAGACCGAGGAGGAGATCTATAGGGTCCTCGGGATGGACTATGTGCAACCCGAACTCCGAGAGAACCGGGGTGAGATAGAGGCTGCTATTGAGCACAAGCTGCCAAGTCTAATCGAATTAGGCGAGATTAGAGGCGACCTCCATTGCCACAGCAAGTGGAGCGATGGGGCGATGACCATCAAGGAAATCGTTGAGAAGGTTAAAGGCCTAGGTCTCAGCTACGTCGCCTTAACTGACCACTCGAAGAGTCTAGGCATCGCACACGGACTCGACGAGGAGCGCCTCAGGGAACAGGGGAAGGAGATTGACGCCATAAATGAGGAGCTAGATGGCTTCACAGTACTCAAGGGCATCGAGTGTGACATCAAGGCTGACGGCTCCATGGACCTCCATGATTCCAGCCTAGAGGATCTTGACTTCGTCGTCGCAAGCATACATAGTGGTTTCAGAAACGATGAGGAGACTTTGACAAACCGCATGATCTCTGCTATACACAACGAGTATGTCCACGCTATCGGCCACCCGACCGGGCGCATCATACAGAAGAGGAAACCCTATCCCCTCAAACTTGACAAAGTCATTGAGGAGGCTACGATCCAACACGTCGCTTTGGAGATAAACGCATTCCCAGAGCGCCTCGACCTCGATGAGGTCTCCAGCAGGAAGACAATGGAGGCAGGTGCCCTCGTGAGTATAGGAACGGACGCTCATGCCCTCAACCAGATGGAGTTCCTCTCCCTGGGAGTCTCAGTGGCCCGACGCGGCTGGTTAACCACCAAAGACGTCGTAAATACTAGGACCACGAAAGAGCTGCTCAGGCTCCGCCGGGGATGAAACGGTCGATGATTCCAAAGAGCCAGTCCCTGCTTGGCGGCCAAGTCAGAGCTATTGGGAACACTATGCTGACTACAACCAT
>CAZIKD010000252.1:0-3509 GCA_964539725.1 uncultured Candidatus Bathyarchaeia archaeon
TCTTAACATGCGCGCGCTTACGCTGCACAGAACGGCCTCAGCAAGGAGGAAGCGTTGACTAGGTTCTACTCCGACTTCGAGGAGAACTGGGAACCTTCTCTAGGCTTCGGCAACGAGTACTAAATGCTATCGGTAAAGGTTGATGCTCTCAAGTTGGAATGCGCGCGCGCTTTTAATAAATTGAGTCTAGACGAGGAAGCGACTGTCTGTCTGCCTCCGGCGCCCGATGGCACCGCGGATGTAAGCGATCTGCCCCTCGTGGTGAAAGGTCTCGGATATCTGCCTCATCAGCCTATCATAACGCTTCACCGGACCGCTTGGAGACTGGACCTCAACTAAGAGGTCCGCTGCACTTAGCCTACCCAACCCTTCGAGCACTGCTGCCCTCCCCTTCGCCATGTCGGCTAACAACTTCGCAAACGTGACTGACTTGTTGCCAACATAGTCGTCGGGCCACCCCGCTGGTTTATAGTTGTTGTCCCCCTTGAAGGTCCTCTGGAACCCGACGTTCCACTGCTGGGATAGGTGGGTGAGTATCCACCTGATGTTGTTCGCCTCATCCACAGGCTTCCAGTCAATCTCCGATTCCTTTAGATCCTTCATGGTGCTGTCGAACCTTCCGAAGGCGAGGGTGGCGAATGCCTTAAACGACTCGGTCTTCTCTGACAATCAGATCACTTCTCAAGTATCGACGAGTGCACCCGGATTATAACAGTTTTCGGTGCTGTGAATAATTCTTTTAACCCGCTGGGGGCTCCTTATCCTCTATCGAGCTGATCTCATGGATCTCCACAGTCTCAAGCTGCTTGACTTCCACGCACATTTCCCCGTTCAACGACCAGAATCCAGGGCTAACTACATTCAATCTCTGATGCAGAGATATGGGGAGACTAAGACGAAGATCATTATTGCGAACTCAGCGAGGTACAGAGAAGAGTGGAGGCTCAAATGGGGCTTTGACTCCCCGGAGACGGACATACACACCGACGAAGAGCAGGCAGAGCGCTGGGTTGCAGACATGGACAATAAGGGGCTCAGCAGGGTCAACTTCGTTATGGGCGGAGGCAATGACAACCTCTCTAAGGTTGTTAAGATGCACCCCGAAAGGTTCACAGGCTTTGCACACCACGACCTCTTCTCCGAGGACGCTGCGGCCGAGCTGGAGCGGGGCGTGAAGACCCTTGGCCTCAGGGGGTACAAGCTCATCGCCTCCAGCTTGACCAGACCCATCGACGACAAAGCAGCTTACCCTGTATGGGAGACCGCGGAGAGTCTTGAGATCCCAGTCCTCATCCACTTCGGTGTTCTTGGAGGCGGTGGCGGACCCGCCCGGGACCTTCATAACCTCAACCCCCTAAGCCTCTGGGAGGTCGCCGCAAGCTTCCCCACCCTACACTTTGTAATCCCCCACTTCGGCGCGTGCTACTTTAGGGAGCTCCTTCAGCTATGCTGGGCTTGCCCCAACATCCTCATCGACACATCGGGGAGTAATCAATGGATGGCGTGGATGCCCTACAAACTCACGCTCCGGGACCTATTCCTCAAGTGCTTAGAAACCGTCGGCCCCGACCGCATAGTATTCGGCACCGATTCGAGTTATTTCCCAAGGGGCTTCGCCGTCGACTACCTCCGTGAGCAACTCAGGGAGATCCGCGCCATCGGCGTGGATGATTCAACGGTCCACAAGATTTTCTACGGGAACGCGGCAAGGCTTCTCAAGCTTGAATGATTCCCCGCCGCGCGTCGAAGGAAAGGAACCACCAAGAGCGCTGCGAGGGGGGTGCCTTCTCTCCTCTGGGGACGAGCGATTACGAACTTGGGGTTCAGGATCGATGTGCTTGACACGACCGGTTCTGGAGACGCCTTCGATGGCGTCTTCGTCCTCGCCACCCTTGATGGGTGGGAGCCAAAGAAGGCTACCTCATTCGCCAACGTAGGGGGGGCGCTAACCGTCACGGGGCTCGGCGCTGTCGCATGCGCACGCCAATACCAATACGAGAACAAGCCCTAAGCCTGATGAAGGAACAGGGACATAAACTCGCATCCCAATTCGCGCGCTAAAGCTTCAATTATCCTAGCTACGATGATATACCATGTTCTCAAGCATTGGCGGCCTCGGGGCATTCGACCTTCCCGTGCTCAAGAAGTGGAAGAGCAGGCAAATATCCAGTAGCGACCCCTCAGGGGGCAACCTGGACTTCGTCCCAGTCCCATCGGGTGAGTCGGTCCAGTTAGGGAAGGTTGAGGGACCCGGCTGGGTCTCCCGTATTTGGTTCACTATTTTGTGCCCCGACAAGGACGTGTACAGAAAGCTTATTCTCCGATTCTATTGGGATGGGGAGGAGAATCCGAGTGTCGAGACTCCCTTCGGGGATTTCTTCGGCGTAGGTTTCTCAGAGTATGCCCAGAACACCAGCCTTATTCAGGGCGTCACCAGCAGCGGCTTCTACAGCTACTGGCCCATGCCCTTCTCTCGCGGCGCCCGGTTCGAGGCGAGGAACATAGGTGACGTTGACATATCCCACCTCTACTATGGCATCCAGATCCACGAGATCAATGTGGGGGAGGGGATGCCACGCTTCCACGCCAAGTGGAGAAGGGAGAACCCGACCAAGATCGGGGAGAACTACACGATCCTTGAGGCAAAGGGGCGGGGGCACTATTGTGGCGTAGTCCTCAGTATGCAGGCCTACGATAAGGGTAGCCGTTTCATGCTCGAGGGAGATGAGATGATCTGGGTCGATGGTGAGGTCGATCCCAGCATCAGGGGAACCGGGACCGAGGACTATTTCCAGGGGGGCTGGTACTGGGAGAACGGCCCATTCTCCGCCCCCTTCCATGGTCTAACAATAGGAGATAAGATGCATAGCAAGTACTGCGCCTATAGGCTACACATACCCGATCCAATCCCCTTCGAGGAAGAGATCAGGGTCAACATAGAACATGGTAACTGTAACATGCTCCAGGAGGACTACTCCAGCCTCGCATACTGGTACCAACTCGAACCCCATGACTCAGGTTTCGGTGGTATACCCGACGATGCCTTATACGTCACCCCAATAGGCACACGCATGGAGGCCTACCTTATGAGCGAATTAGTGCAGGATCCGCCGGCTAACGTGGAGCGGAGGAAGGTGATCTCAGCTGCGTCGAGTCTCCGACTCCAGCTCCGAGAGGCGAAGGCTAGGGGGATGATCCCGCCCGAGCTGGAGGGGCTTGACGACGGCGACTTCCTCCGAGCTGACTTCGAGGGGTTGAAGAGGATCGTTGACGGGGTCTTGAAAAAAAGGGTGCGTAGTTAGGGCGGGTTTAACCAATACATACCTTTAAAGGCAGGGGGCGTACCCGCATACGTGTATATTGGAAACCTCTAAAGGTGACCACTATACGAAACAAGGAGTGAATGAAATGGGTTATAGAGAAAGGCGCAGCTTCAACAGTGGACCACGCGAGATGCACAAAGTAACGTGCTCTGACTGTGGCAAGGAGACGGAAGTCCCCTTCAAGCC
>CAZIKD010000253.1:0-3486 GCA_964539725.1 uncultured Candidatus Bathyarchaeia archaeon
ACACAGCTCAGAGACGGATCAAGCATCACGATTATACCAGCGGTGAGCGGAGGCTGACGACAATAGACCCTCAGTCACAGAGCACAGAAGTGATTTCTAGGAACCGGGAGGAACCTAAAAGGGTAAACACCCTCTCGAAAGAGGAGGTCCTACGCTATAGTCGACACCTCATCATACCAGAAGTTGGCATGTCAGGGCAGCAGAAACTCAAGGACGCCAGCGTTCTCTGCGTTGGAACAGGCGGACTCGGCTCACCCCTCACGATGTACCTCGCGGCAGCAGGCGTGGGAACTCTTGGGATAATTGACTTCGACAAGGTGGATTTCAGCAACCTCCAACGCCAGGTACTACATCACACCAAGGACGTTGGACGTCTAAAGGTGGAGTCAGCCGCTGAGAAGCTGAGGAGCATCAACCCTGGGATCGAGGTTATTGAATACAACGAGATCCTCAACTCGTCAAATGCAGTGAAGATCTGTGGCAATTACGACATCGTCGCTGATGGCACAGATAATTTCCCCACACGCTACCTGGTGAACGACGTCTGTACCCTGCTTGGCAAACCTAATGTCTATGCCAGCATCTACCGCTTTGAAGGGCAGGCCTCCGTTTTCTACTCCAAGGAGGGTCCATGTTATCGGTGTATATTCCACGAGCCGCCGCCACCCGGTGCGGTGCCAAGCTGTGCGGAGGGTGGCGTCTTCGGAGTGCTGCCTGGTGTCATGGGCACAATCCAGGCGACCGAGGTGATCAAGCTAATTCTTGGTCTTGGCGACCCTCTAATTGGGCGTCTCCTACTCTTTGACGCGCTGGAGATGAGTTGGACAGAGTTCAAGGTACAGAAGGATCCTAGTTGCCCGCTGTGCGGCGAGAAGCCAACTATACATGAACTGATAGACTATGAAGCTTTCTGTGGTGTCCCTGCTACCGGGGGGAACTTCCCTACTGAAGAACTTGATGAAAATTTACTAATCACTCCACGAGAACTTAAGATAATCCTAGAAACGGGTGAGCTCCACCCCTTGATAATCGATGTTCGCGAACCCGTTGAATGGGAAATCTGCCACTTACCAGAAGCGATATTGATACCTGAGAAAGAATTAAAAAATAGAATTCAAGGATACAGGAACTCTGAAAACATCGTTTTGTACTGTAGAACCGGAATACGAAGCGCAAGAGCCCTAAGAACACTGAAAAAAGCTGGTTTTACAAAGGTGAAAAGCCTCTCTGGCGGTATCCACGGTTGGTCCGAGGATATTGACCCTTCTATACCCAAATATTGAGGTAACACGAGTTGTATCCTAATTATTTTAAAATTAATATGTTCTTTTGGAAACAAACTATCACGCGCGCGATTGAAGATACGATCTCTAGAGCCAGCATAATCAACTTCCTCGAAGCGATGCGTGGGATGGGTGTTCTCTCAGGGGTTGAGACGACTGGAAAGAGTGGGCACCATTGGTTCTACTACCCCACAAGGGATGAGGCTGGATTCAAACGATGTATCGCCGAGAATCTACTTAAGAAACTGATAAGTGAGTTCCCTGAGGCGCTCGCGAATTGTCGCTGAAATATATTCGAGAAGGGCGCGCGCGCATAGAGATCTACACTCCCGCCTCCATCGCTAACCTTGGCCCAGGATTCGACGTTTTCGGGATAGCCCTCGACGGATTAGGGGATATCATTGAAGCTGAACACGTCGATGAGCCGGGCGTATTTATCGAGGTCAACGGCGTCGGGGCAGATTCCATACCGGTTAAAGCTTCGGAGAACAGTGCTGGCGCGGTTTTTCGGCATGTTCTCAGGGAAAATGACCTCGACGGGGGCTTCCGAGTCAGAATATTGAAGGGGGTACCTCCGGGGAAGGGGCTTGGGTCGTCAGGTGCCTCGGCAGCGGCTGCCACCATCGCCGCGGATCGGCTTCTCGACCTAAACCTCTCCGCGAGGGGACTGGTAAGGCTGGCAGCCGTGGGAGAGGCAGTGGTCGCTGGGAGCGCCCACGCCGATAATGTTTCGGCGTCGATCTTCGGTGGCTTCATAATGGTAGGCGAGGGGTACGACGTTATCAGGATGGACCCACCCCGTATAGGGTTCGCGGTGGTGTCGCCGGATATCCAGATCGAGAACAAGACGAAAGTGGCACGGAGTCTCCTACCCAACATGATCAGCCTGAAGGATGCGGTGCGTAACATCGGATACGCCTCTAGGATGTCGGCGGCTGTCGCCCTTAGAGATCCTGTCCTTTTTGGGAGTAGCATCTGCGATAACCTCATTGAGCCTCACAGAGCCAAAATGATACCATGCTTCTGGGAGGTGAAGAAGGCCGCCTTGGACGCCGGCGCCTACGGCTGCTCCATAGCCGGAGGCGGGCCATCCGTCTTTGCGGTCGGGGAAGACACACTGAACATCGGCAAAGCTATGGTTGAAGCCTACAGCGACGTCAGGGCGGACCTCTTCGTAACGAAGCCGAGTATAAAGGGAGCTACGTTAATCTAGATGGGCTCGACGTTCGAGCGCATCCGCCGCAACAAGATCGCGCGCGGTCCCATCGCCCGGCTCCATTAAAAGAAAATTAAATCAATTTTGAGCGCGCGAGAGTGGCTGCATCGTCCCCATGTACTGGTTTACTTGGTCGACTGGGAGTAAGTATCCCTTTTTAGCGAATATGACGCCATACGGGTATTGTGTACGTTTGATCCAGTCTTTCTGGTTGAAGATGAGTAAGGGCATTTCGAAGCCCGCTTGGAAAAACTAGCGTAGGAAGCTGTAGCCCTTATCCGCTATCTTAGATAGATGTTTTGCTCTTTTACTGGCTCCTTTTGAGTAGAAGGTTTTGACCTTTTTTCTTTCACCCGTTGTAGTCGCTTGACGTATTCATCGCGCGCGCGTTGTCAACTCTTCTTATAACTCACAGGCAGTTTAGGGCGCTCATCTACTGTGAGCTGGAAGACGTCGGATCTAGCATAGTGTCCGACGGCGTCGAAGTCGAGCTTAGACCGAGCCACTTCTCCTAGATCGAGATCTGCGTAGAGTATTCCCTCCTTGTCCCATAGGGGACCCGCCAGCACCTCTGAAAGTGGTGAGATTATGATGCTTCCTCCTCGACACATTACCTCTGGTTGACTCTGCAGCTCCTCGACGCCGGGCAAGTCCTTCGGGTACATCTCCTTCGTCACATATTGATTACAGCTAAGTACGAAGCACCTTCCCTCGAGTGCGATGTGTCTCATCGTAGCCTGCCAACTCTCCCTCGCATCAGCTGTTGGGGCGAGGTAGATCTCCACACCCTTGCCGTACATCGCTACCCTGGCGAGAGGCATGTAGTTCTCCCAGCAGATCAGACCACCAATCTTCCCATGGGGGGTGTCGATAACAGTCAATGTACTCCCATCCCCCTCCCCCCAGATGAGGCGCTCAGCTGCAGTCGGCTTTAGCTTCCTATGCTTCCCTAACAGCCTACCGTCCGGTCCAAAGTAGAGCAGGGTG
>CAZIKD010000254.1:0-3477 GCA_964539725.1 uncultured Candidatus Bathyarchaeia archaeon
GGGATGGGTGTCGACGGAACGAAGCCCCCCGGGTGGAAGGCTAAGAGGGCGACACTCCCCTTCAAATAGCATAATTATTAGGGTAGACCATCGGGTTGAAGGTGGCTCGCGAGCGCATAAATATTGGGTTATTTCCCCACTATTTATAACAAAAATCTCTAAACTCTGAGTATGGGGCAGGTCATGCAGTGGATGCCGCCGCAGCCCCGTCGCATCTCGTCGCCGGGTATCTGGATGACTTCTATGCCGCGTTCGCGGACCTCCTGCATGACTCGTGGGTTGCCTGTGTAGTGGATGCAGAGGTCGCTGTGGACTGTGAGGAAGTTGGCGGCCATGTCGTCGCGTTCCTTGTCGGTGATCTCGATGATGTCGTAGTCGTAGTCGATGAGCCACTCGAGGTAACTACCGTCCCACGCCTCGGTTCGTGTGCGAAACTTGGCTGGGTTCTCCTCGAGGGAGGCGCGGTGGGCTACGACGCGTTTCCCAGGGAGCTCCGCGAATTCGCCGTCTATGTGGACGGCGCCCTTGGGCATGTTGAGTTGAATGAACTGGTCTATTATCTGTTCGCGGAGGAGGAAGTCGCCGAGGTCATCGAGGGCGCCCTGGGTTGTACGGTCGCAGAGGCCGGCTACGCCTACTCTACCTTCGAGCAGTGCTAATCCTCCGCCCTCGAAGGTTTGGGGCTCCTTGAGTTGGTACGCGATGGGTGTGCCCGCTGCCTCATGTGCTGCACGAATGATGGGTGTCTCGGCGCGTCTGCTGGGTAGTCCCATCCGGAAGAGTATGGCGCCGGCTTCGGTGACTGTGCTTGAGTCGCGTGTGAAGACGAGGTTGGGGGCGCGTTGGATGAGGCCCTGTATCTGCTTGTCGTCTGCTAGGAGGGTTCCGACGTCTAGGACCTCGACTCCCGCCTCGGTAAGGGCGTCCATGAGCATGCGGTGGTCGCTCTGAAACTGCTCAATGTCTACTGAGCAGGCAAAATGGTGGGTGACCGGGTCTTTATTGGCGAGCTCCAACTCCCTCCCCGGGTGGTGGACGAGGACTCGCTTCAGGTCGCCGGATTCATGGTTCACTCCGAACTCTGGCATAGTGGAGGACAGAGCATAGTCGGATAAAACGTTAACCAGAGGAGCATGTGACTTACGGGGCTTCGCCTCGAGGATCTATATTAGGTGTTAAATGCCTCTAAAGTACAAGCGTTGATCGATGTGTTTTGGGCGGCGCTTTTCCCGAGGGGTTTCTATGGGGTGTTGCGGTGTCCTCTTTCCAGGTGGAGATGGGGAGGGGTGCTGTGGCGGATGGATCCGACTGGTGGGCGTGGGTTCACGACGAGGAGAACAAGCGAAGGAGGTGGGTAAGTGGAGACTCCCCCGCGGATGGGCCGGGTTTCTGGGAGCTTTATAGTCAAGATTACAGGCTTGCTCGTGGTTTGGGGTGTAACGCCTTCAGGTTGAGCCTCGACTGGGCCCGTGTGTTCACGACTTCGACGGAGGGGGTGGCCGTGGAGGTACATCGCGACAGGTACGGGAACATCGAGAAGGTGCGTGTGGATGACCGGGCGATGCGTGAGCTTGCTAGGCTCGCGGATAAGGCGTCAGTGAGGAGGTATCGGCAGATACTATCCGAGTGCAGGGTGCAGGGTATGGAGCCCATGGTCACCCTCTACCACTGGCCGATACCCCTCTGGCTACACGACCCGATAGCCACGCGGGATGGCATCGCACCTTTGGGGAAACGCGGGTGGCTGGATGAGGGGACCCTCGTGGAGTTCGCGAAATACTGCGCATACGCCGCGCACGTATTCGGGGACCTAGTGGACCTCTGGGGGACAATAAACGAGGTTAAGATCGTCTCCGATCATGGGTTCCTCGACGGTGGCGAGTTCCCGCCTGGGATGAACGACTTCGGGGCGTTCATGATTGCTATGAGACACCTCTCGATGGCGCATGGGCTTGCCTATGAGCAGGTGAAGAGGTGGGACCGGGCTTCCGCTGGTCCCATAGGGCCCTCCAGGGTGGGTATTGTGGCGGTGCTCCACTACCACGAGCCCGTCGACCCGGCGAGCGGGGCGGACGTTAGGGCGACAATATTCAACGACTACCTCTTCAACGAGTGGAGCCTGAACGCCGTCTTCCGCGGCGACTACGACATGAATGTCGACGGCCTCGTCGAGGGGGATGAGATGCTCCCACACCTAGTTAAGGGGTGTGACTGGATCGGTGTTAACTACTACATGAGGAGGCGGGTGAGGTACGAGGCGAAGGGTGGAGACATGCGCCTCGACTACGCATTCGCGCCCGCGGCTGACCCGAGCGACATAGGCTTCGACACCTACCCTGAGGGGCTCCGATGGGTCTGCGATTGGGCTTACAGCCGGTACAGAAGGCCAATCTACGTTACTGAGAACGGGATCGCCGATGCCTCAGATTCTATGAGGGAGAGGTACCTCCTCGGTCACCTCGACGCGGTCCAGAGGGCTATCGAGTTAGACGGTGTCCCGGTTCGAGGCTACTTCCACTGGAGCCTCATCGACAACCTGGAGTGGTCGAGCGGCTACAAGGTCCGGTTCGGACTCTGCTCAGTCGACGTCATGACGAAGAGTCGGACGCCCAAAGCCTCGGCGGAGGTCTTTAAGCGAATTGCGGAGGCTAATATGCTACCGTAGCTGCGCCAACTCGCGTGATGAACTAATACATAAAAAAATTTCGAGGCTTCTGGGAACTGGATGCCGGGATAGTATCTTATCATTTGGGTGCTAGTCATCAGTATGGGCTCCATCGACTTCGGTGTCTTCCTCGGCCTTGAAAGGCCCAATTATGGGTCCCTTCTTGATGATGCGCTGCTCTGCGAGAAGCTGGGTTATCATAGCGTTTGGGTGGCGGACCACGTCATCGGGATGTACGAGACCCCTGGTGACCCGCGTTTCGAGTGCTGGACAACATCTACGGCCCTTCTAGTCAATACTAGACGGATAATGCTCGGTCAACTCGTTCTATGTAACCTGTTTAGGCACCCGCCACTGCTGGCGAAGATGTCGTCGACCCTCGACGCGATCAGTGGTGGGCGTCTGATCCTAGGGCTGGGGACGGGGTGGCATGAGGGGGAGCTCAGGGCCTACGGGTATCCATTCGAGGGGAAGGCGGCGAGGGTGAGGCGCCTCGACGAGGCAGCTGAGATCATCAGGAGGATGTGGACGGAGGAGTCTCCCAGCTTCGAGGGCAAATACTACGAGATCGAGAAGGCTTGGAACTCTCCTAAGCCCGCGCAGAGACCCCACCCTCCGCTAATGATAGCTGGGGGAGGGGAGCAGCTAACCCTTCGCACCGTGGCACGCCACGCCGACATAAGCAACTTCGCCGCGTGGACTGGGAAGCCTGAGGACTTCCGGGCGAAGAACAAAGCGCTGGACACCCACTGCGAGAAGGTGGGGAGAAACCTCAAGGAGATCAGGAGGTCGTGGGCTACCTATTGCCTAAT
>CAZIKD010000255.1:0-3473 GCA_964539725.1 uncultured Candidatus Bathyarchaeia archaeon
TCGACATTCACAGCCACATAGCAGGCTCAAAAATAAACTCGGGCAGGATGCTGAGACCGGAAGATCATAGGAAGGACGTCGTTAAGAAGACCAAGGTTACACGGTCAGGCGTAGGGTACAGTTGCCCCTCGACCTTTATAACGGGCTATCGCTATGCCCAGATGGGCTACACGTCTGTTTTAGAGCCGGCTATGCCTCCGGTGAGTGCGCGTCATGTCCACGAGGAGATGGCCGACATCCCTCTGCTAGATAAGGCCGCTTATACCCTCTTCGGTAACAACTTGTTCACCCTAAAATACGTTAAAGCCGGCGACATCGAAATGCTCAAGGCTTTCATCCTCTGGCTACTGAGAGCCACTAAAGGCTATGCTGTAAAGATAGTCAACCCCGGAGGGGTTGAGAACTGGAAGTGGGGGAATAACGTCAGTGGGCTAGATGACCTTGTTAAAAACTACGAGGTCACTCCGAGGCAGATAATTACTAGCCTAGCCAAAGCTAATGAGGAGCTGGGACTGCCTCACACGATCCATCTCCACTGCAATAACCTGGGAGTCCCGGGTAATTATGAGACGACGATCGAAACGATGGAGACCCTTAAGAGCATCAAGCCAAAGCCCGGGAGAAAGACGACAGTTCACGTGGTGCACTGCCAGTTCAATGCCCTGGACGGCGACACTTGGGCCAACGTGAGATCTGGCGCATCGAAGATAGCAAAGTATGTGAACGGTCACGAACACGTCTCTATTGACATTGGTCAGGTGATTTTCACTGATACAACGACTATGACGGGTGATGGTCCTTGGCAGTTTAGGCTCTGGAATCTGACCGGGAACAAGTGGGTAAATAAAGATGTGGAGATGGAGGCGGGTGCTGGCATAGTCCCATACACCTTCAGAAAAGAAAACCCCGCAAATTCAATCCAATGGGCAATAGGCCTCGAACTCGCTCTCCAGATATACGATCCTTGGCGCGTCTATCTGACCACGGATCACCCGAACGGAGGTCCTTTCACTTTCTACCCCAAGGTCATCTCCTGGTTGATGAGCAGAGCGTCAAGAAACGAAACGATGCTTGATATCAATAAATCATGCATGAGGCGAACTAGTCTCGCGAATGATTACCGGGAGTATACATTCAACGAGATCGCTATAGTGACAAGAGCCGCGACAGCGAAGGCCGTTGACCTAAAAAATAAGGGCCACCTCGCGCCAGGGGCTGATGGGGATATATCAGTATACGATATCGATCCATTGAGGTGGGCGCCCTCCAAATATAGGGACCTCGAGAAAGCCTTCACATTAGCCAAGTATACGATCAAAGGAGGAGAGCTAGTTGTGAAGGATGGAGAAATCCTTTCTACTCCCCAGGGATCCACTTATTGGCTGGATTCGGCTGCACCCAATGAGGATGAACTGGTTAAGGACGTGGAGGCCGACTTCAGAGATTATTACACTATCAACTTCAGGAACTACCCGGTCGAGGAGACCTCTCTTCCCAGGAGCTATCCCGTAAAATTGGAGGCTGTTTAGATGAGTTTCAACTTCAACGGTGTAGAGATCGAAGACACATTCGCCGAGGGGTTCTCTATGTGGGGCAGCAGGATCATAATCACGGCCATCACCAGGAAATGGGCAAACATTGCAGCACAGAACATGACGGGTTTCGCGACCAGCGTGATCGCCTGCGACTGCGAGACCGGAGTAGAGCGAGAAGTGTCACCAGAAAGCACGCCAGACCGGAGACCAGGCACCGCCATCATGGTC
The DNA here is from genome assembly GCA_964539725.1 of uncultured Candidatus Bathyarchaeia archaeon. GTDB lineage: Archaea > Thermoproteota > Bathyarchaeia > TCS64 > TCS64 > UBA8941. The sequence goes on from CAZIKD010000255.1 coordinate 1,764, forward strand.
TTCGGCTTCTCAAAGAAAAAACTCTCCGAGTCTATGCTTAGTCGTATCGGCCAGTGCGTTCTCACCTGCCCCACCACAGCCATCTTCAACGGCATCCCTAAGGCCGAGTCTGATGAAATGCTCGACGTCGGTAAAAGCCTCAGGTTCTTCGGTGACGGCTACCAAGTCAAGATGAGGATGAACGACGGCTTTGGAGAACGCGTCAGATTCTGGCGGATCCCCGTAATGGAGGGAGAGTTCCTCACCGAGGAATTGTACGGCGCCAAGAAGGCAGTCGCGGGAGGTAACTTTCTGATAATGGGGGAGGAGGAAAGATCCACCCTAGAGGCAGCGGAAAGGGCAGTGGAAGCGATTCACACTGTTCCTATGATAATCACGCCTTTTCCAGGAGGCCTCTGCAGGAGCGGTAGTAAGGTCGGCTCGAAATACGCCTTCCTCAAAGCCTCAACCAACACACCGTTCTGCCCGACGATAAAGCACACCTTCAAGGGATCGAAGACACCAGAGAAGGTGAATTCCATAATCGAAATAGTCCTAAACGGACTTGATGAGCCCTCCGTGAGAAAGGCAATGGGCGTTGGGATAAAAGCCGCAGTGGAGGCAGGGGGCATAAAGAAGATAACTGCGGTAAACTTCGGTGGAAAGTTAGGTAAATTTAAGATCGGCCTGAAAGAGTCCTTGGAGGCGACGTGACTTGAAGATTCTAAAAATAAAATATGCTGGAGTGACATCGATGCCTATCGAGGCCGAGAACATTACACCGGATATAGTCGCAGGTAAGCAGTTATCGGAGATCGAGATGCTCGCGGTCTATATGGGGAATAGACGGCACAACTTGGCTGAGCTCTTCGAGATAAGAGGTGATGTCGCCGATGAAGTAAGCAACCAAATAATAGTGGTAGAGGGAGAGACGAGTCTAGTCAAGTATATAGGATCATCGATGTCAGCCGGTAAAATCATCGTCGAAGGAGACGCCGGAATGCATCTAGGATCGCGAATGACTGGTGGAGAGATCCAGGTTAAGGGGTCCGTAGATGACTGGGCTGGAGCCGAGATGAGTGGCGGCTATATTAGGGTAAATAAAAACGTAGGTAACCGGCTAGGCTCCGGATATAGAGGCAGCCCCGAGGGGATGACAGGGGGCGTGATTGTTGTGGACGGTAATGTCGGGCAGGAGTGTGGAGCTTTCCTGCGCCGAGGAATGATCGTTATCCGAGGAGCCGTGGCGCCCTTTGCTGGGGTCCACATGAACGGGGGCCAGATCTTCGCCTTCGGCAAAGTATCAAAGAGGCTTGGCGCGAGTGCTAAGGGGAATGGAGGGTTCATAGCGTGTTTCGGTGGAGTCGAGCAGATGCTACCTACATACATTTACGATTCGACATACAGACCCAACTTCATGAGGGTGTACCTACAACAATTATCAGAGAACTTTGGAGTGAATGAAGCAACTAAGTTCACAGATTCACCACTAGAACGCTACTCAGGGGACTTCGCCTGCGGGGGAACCAACGAGATCTTCGTCGTGTCTAACTGAGTGATTGTGCAGTTGAAAGTCGGAATAGTGGCCTCCGATAGGGATGAATGGCATGTCCAGAGACTCCTCGACAGCCTGAAGAACAGAGGCGTGGAAGCTTACGTCTTTCCCTCCACTCGCTTACTCTCGAGGATAAATAGCTCCCCCCGGATATCCGTAAAAGGCTACGCTATCGA
>CAZIKD010000256.1:0-3392 GCA_964539725.1 uncultured Candidatus Bathyarchaeia archaeon
GGTGCCCTGAACTGCTTCACTTGGTTCACTGTCTGTATCCCCTTGATCAGCTGTTCATCCAACGATAAAACTTCCCACGAGGGCCACCGCGGAGTTAACCTTTTTCGTCTAGGGGTACATGGTGGTGCCAATGTGGTTCAACTCGCGGCGCTCACCCGTCTACGGGATCCGGGGGGCGGTCGCCTCAAGCCAGCCCCTCGCCAGCGAGGCGGGGATGAGGATACTCCAGAGGGGCGGCAACGCCGCCGACGCCGCAGTCGCCGTCGCAGCCGCGCTAAACGTGACGGAGCCCTGCTCAACTGGGATGGGAGGGGACTGCTTCGCCCTTTTCTACGACGCCTCCAAGGGGCGTGTCCTAGGCCTTAACGGAAGCGGCAGGGCACCCGCTGGGCTTACACCCGAGAGGCTAGTCGCCGAAGGCTTCTCAAAGATGCCCTCCAACGGCGTTCATACGGTCACTGTCCCCGGCGCAGTCGCCGGGTGGGTCGAAGGCGTCGAGAAGTTCGGGACCCTGACGATAGGCGAGGTGCTCGCCCCCGCGATCGAGCTAGCTGAGGGCGGATTCCCGGTTTCACCCATCACCGCCCGGGCTTGGTCAAACGGAGTACCATTCCTGAAGACCGGGCCATACGGCGACGAGATGCTCTTAAACGGTAGGGCACCCGGCGCCGGGGAGATCATGAAGAACCCGACCCTCGCCCAAAGCCTCCGAGAGGTTGTGGAGCACGGCAAGGCAGGCTTCTACGAGGGCAGGGTCGCTGAGGCGATTGTAGAGCTCCTATACCTCAAGGGGGGCACTATGACCCTAGAGGACCTGAAAAAACACAAAACAACCTTCGAAGACCCCATCACCGTCAACTACCGCGGAGTCGACGTCTGGGAGATGCCCCCAAACGGGCAGGGCATAACTGCCCTCATCGCCCTAAACATAGTCGAGGGATATAACCTATCTAAAATCCACCACGAGTCCCCACAGAGACTCCACATCCTAATAGAGGCGATCCGGACCGCCTTTGCCGACACCCGCTGGTACGTCGCAGACCCCAGCGTGACCCAGGTTCCCATCAAGGAACTCGTCTCGAAGGATTACGCCGCGGAGAGGCGTCAGCATATCAACCCTACAAAGGCGACTCTCGACAGGGTCCATGGCTCCCCCGTCGCCGGCAGCGACACAGTCTACCTCTGCACAGTCGACAGGTGGGGTAACGCCTGCAGCTTCATAAACAGCAACTACTCCGGCTTCGGCACCGGGCTCATCCCCCGGGGCTGCGGCTTCACCCTGCAGAACAGGGGCGCGGGCTTCACCCTCGAGGAGGGCCACCCCAACGTACTCGCCCCCGGCAAAAGGCCCTACCACACCATCATACCTGGCATGATGACCATGCACGGGGAGCTACACGGCCCCTTCGGCGTCATGGGCGGCTTCATGCAGCCCCAGGGACATCTACAAGTCGTCACCAATATGGTAGATTACGGCATGGACCCCCAGGAAGCCCTCAACGCGCCCCGATTCTGTATACTGGACGGCACAACCAGCGGAAAGGTGAGCCTCGAGGAGGGTATACCAGTCGAGACGATGGCCGCCCTAGCCAGGATGGGTCACGAGGTCATCCCCGTCGCCGGCTACAGTCGCATCTCCTTTGGGAAGGGTCAGATAATCCTCAGGGACCCAAAGACCGGAGCCCTCACTGCGGGGTCGGACCCGCGCGCCGACGGACAGGCTCTAGGCTGGTAGGGGGCGAAGACTGCAACTGGGCTAAAGCCCAAGGCGATCGTGACCCTGAACCCCGTCCATCCTTTCGACTTCGCCCGCGAATTCCCAACCTGAAAAGTAGGTTATATAAATCGAAAGACAACGATAAGACGATCCCATTGGAGTACAAGATCGGAGCAGACTTCGCCAAGAAGCTCGACAAGGAAGACCCCCTCGCCGGGTACAAGAAGAGGTTCTACATCCCTGAGAGGGAGACCCTCGACATGGATGGGAAGACCAAGTCTGTCAAGCCCATCATATACATGGACGGGAACAGCCTCGGCCTCGCCTCGAAGGACGTCGAGGAGGAGATGAAGGCGGAGTTCGAGAGGTGGAAGAACCTCTCCACCCGCCGCAGCGGCATCGACAAGAAGGCCGCGGAGTACCAGGCGAAGCTAGTAGGCGCGGAGACAGACGAAGTCATAGTAACTGGCGGCGCCTCCATCAACATCCACGCCCTAGTCTCCACGTTTTACAAGCCCAAAGGCAAACGGACGAAGATAATCGGGGACGAGCTGAATTTCAGCAGCGACCTCTACGCACTTGCGGGGCAGATACGCTTCAAGGGCAGGGAGCCCGAGAAGGACCTCATCATCGTCAAGAGCAGGGACGGCAGGACCATCGCGGAGGAGGACATAATCGCCGCAATGAGTGACGAGGTCAGTGTCTGTCACCTCCCCAGCGTTTACTTCGTCAGCGGCCAACTCCTAGATATCAAGCGCCTCACTAAGGCGGCTCACGACCATGGCATAATAATTGGCTACGACTGCTGCCACAGCGTAGGCGTGATCCCCCACAAGTTCCACGAGTGGGGCGTCGACTACGCACTCTGGTGCAACTACAAATACATGAATGGCAGCACAGGAGCAATCGCCGGTCTCTACATCAACAGGAAACACTTCGACGAGATCCCCGGACTTCCAACGTGGTGGGGGAACAGCCCAAGCAACAGGTTCGACTTCAAGGCTGAGTGGACCCCCACTGGAAACGCTGCCTCTTGGCACCTAGGCAGCAACCTCAGCATCGGCTTCGGCGTCTCCCCAGTCTATGCGAGTAGTAAGATGATTGTCGACGCCGGCCTAGACAGGATACGTGAGAAGAGCCTCAAGGCAACCGGCTACATGATGTATCTCATCGACGAGCTTCTCAGTAAGAGGCCTTACAACTACGGCGTCGGGAACCCGCGCGAGGCGGATAGACGGGGTGGCCACGTCGCCGTCGAGCATGATGAGGCCCGCAGGGTAAGCGAGGCTCTGACGGCACGCGGAATCCTGCCAGACTTCCGCCCACCCAGGACGATTCGCCTTAGCCCAATTCCCCTCTATACCCAATACAAGGAGATTTGGGAGGTAATACAGCACCTAAAGGCTGTCATTGACAACAAGGAATACCAGAAGTACGACGCGGACAAGAAAGAAGCCTACTAAAAGGCTCACAGCGCGCGCGACATACATCTAATAAACTCCCCACCGACTTGATCCGCCATGAAGCTCGCGGCACTCTTCTCGGGCGGAAAGGACAGTACATACGCGGCCCACCTAGCGGAGAATGAGGGCCACGAGGTCCCCATCTTCGCCTGCATGCGCCCCGCCCGTGGGGATAGCTACATGTTCCACGGCGTCAACATCCACCTCACCCC
>CAZIKD010000257.1:0-3392 GCA_964539725.1 uncultured Candidatus Bathyarchaeia archaeon
GTTCAAATCCCGGCGGGAGCACCAACCCTCGTAGTTAAAACTAACATTAGGAGCATTATACTGTTTTCGTTTTTATTTCCCTAAGTTTCATCATTTCTCCACCCTTCTTGGTGTATTCGTGGAGTTTCTCATAATCTGTCTCAGCCAATATTTTCCCGTCTTTCTCTATCTTGTAGAGGCAGAATTTATACAGGACGCCATTGTGGTTGAACAATATGTCGTATGGTAATCCCCCGCATTTTTCACATTTGGCACCGCTTTCTATTTCGTCTAGGAACTCTCTATAACCCTCGCCTCTCCATGTCGATGCATCGATTCTCTCGATGCGATGTTCACTAGTCAATCTACTATTACCCCCGCTTGCACCCGACATAATCAACTCAATCTCTTAGCACGCGCTTTACACGCCGTGTCTATAATAGATTTAATCGCTTTATCATCTTTTATAGGCATTCATCTTAGACCCCCACTCATGAGACGGAGGAACGATCTTCGTCAATTTCTAATACATCTAGCACCGATGAGTAAACGACATGTCCACAGTCGAGACGGCGAAGACTCTCATCTCATACGACACATCCGGGCCCCCAGCGAGGGAACTCCCTCTCGCGAAGTGGATAAAGGACTACCTTGAGGACATCGGCGCCCGTGTCGAGCTCCAGGTCGTGGAGAAAGACCGCGCTAACGTCATAGGCAAGATAGGGGAGGGGAAGGGACCAGGCCTCCTCCTAAGCGGTCATATAGACGTGGTGCTCGCTGGGGACCCGAGCCTATGGAGGGTCACTACCCCATTTGAGGGTGTCGTGAAGAGGGGGAGGCTCTACGGGCGGGGCGCCTGCGACATGAAGGGCCCCGACGCCGCCATACTCGAGGCCGCCAAGGCACTCTCCAAGGAGCGGTTCAAGCGACAGCTCACCCTCTCCTTCACCGCGGGGGAGGACACCGGTGGCTGGTACGTTACCAAGGTCATCGAGGATGGGAAGGTGACGAAAAAAGACGCGAGAATCGGTATAATCCCCGAGCCAAGCATGATGGAAGTAATAAGCACGCACAAAGGAGCTGGCGGCATCAAGATAATGGTCCACGGTAAAGCAGCCCACAGCAGCCGCCCCGAGCTTGGAATAAACGCCATCAACAAGGCATCCGACCTCCTCCAGGAGCTACGCAGACTCCAGAGTGACCTCAACGAGAAGCCCCACCCACTCCTGGGCCCCACAACCGTCGAGTGCACCCTCATAAACGGCGGCTTCAAGTCCAATATAATCCCCGACCAGTGCACACTTACCCTCAACACACGACTCATCCCCGGCCACGAGAAACCCGCAACTAGCAAGGGCTGGATAAAGGAATCCATTGCCACTTGCAAGGCCAGGGACCCGGAATTCAAGGCGAAGATACTAAGCGCGACCGCTAGCAAGCCCCTAGACATACCGGAGGACAGCGAAGTGGTCAGGTTCCTCACCAAGATGCTGAAGAAGCGTTCCACAGGCGCACCATACTACACCGAGGCAGTCAACTACACAGCGGCCGGTATCCCCACGGTCATCTGCGGGCCCGGCAACATAGACCAGGCGCACACACCCGACGAGTACATAACCCTGAAGCAACTTGATCTAGGAGTAAAAACGTTCAAAGAATCAATAAGACAAGTATGTCTACTATAGGAGCTATATACGTTACTAATTGGGGTTTTTCATTTACATCCCTTAAAGTGTCTACCAACTAGTAAGTGATTGTGATAAATATATTTATACAATAAATTTAATAACTCATCTGATCATTTTTACTACAGGCGAAAAAAATGAGTGATATGGGATTCAAATTGGTAGATATTGAAAAGAAGCCTTCTAGGAAGTATAGAAAAGGCAGCAAATATGACCCTATCATAGATAAATTCCTTGATGGAAAATCCGGTCTAGTCAAAGTTGAGTTCACCGGTAAGGATGCCAACTACCTTAGAACCCAGCTGAAGAAAAGAATCGATGCCCGAGACATGAAATCCAAGATTGAGGTCTCGGTTGTAAACAACGTTGCCTACCTCGAAAAGATGTAGTCGGTTCTTAATCAGCGTAGGTTTTTATTTTAATCATTTTAATTAGATGTGACATTATAACTCCAGTTGAGACGAATTATATTATTCGATACCTGAATGAACCAAATCGCGCACGCAATCAGACATGATATAATAAACATCAAGGGTATACGCATGCGCGAGGGAAGAGGTTTCCAACCCAGTGATCAGATACATCCCATTGCATGTGAAAAGAAAGAACTCATTTGAGAAGTGCCGCGATCTGCTCATCCGATGCGCCTTTCTCAATGGCCAATTTTTCCTCGAGGGGTTTAAGGTGATTAACGTTCACCCTACGACGGCGCACCCCGGATATAGATTTCGGCCCCGTGACGAGGGCGAAGTTCTTGTCCATCAGGTCAACCACTACGCAGCGCTTGCCGGTGTCCCTGCCGGCTGTCTTGACGCAAACCCTTCCGACTTCGAATGCTGGCACACTACTCACCTTTCGTCCAAGTATGCTTCGACTACGTTTTTAAGGATATTCGCGACGCCATCAGCGTCTGTTAGGGCTGTATTGAGGATGACATCATAGATGGTGAGATCGGTTAGATCATAGGCGTAGTAGCGGCGGAACCTTTCCACCTCCTTCTCTTCCCTGAGACACGTCTCCCTCTCCACTTCGCTGACATCCCTACCTTCTCGCTCGGCTATACGGCGTACACGTACGTCGAGGGGGGCGGTTAAGTAGATACGTATGTCCGGATCCTCCGCCACCCACCCCGAGAGGGTCGCGTCGAGCACGACTCCTCCCTTGCACGTCTCCTGCTTGGCGCGGTCATCAAGGAACCTGTCGAATGAGTCATCCCCTGCCACGATGCGAGTCATCTCCTCGAGGGAGACTTTAAGCTGCTGCGCTCTCTCCCTAAATAGTATGCCGGTTGAGACGTACCGCAGCTTGAAAACATCAGCAAGGCGTTTGGCTTGAGTAGTTCTCCCTGAGCCGTGGGGACCAGCGACAGTAATGACTAGGCGGCACTTACTCATCTTTTACAGTCCTCTCCTCGGGGTCGATTTCGAATGTGAGGCCGAGGAGGCGGCTAACGATTACGCTGGAGGCGAAGCTGCAGAGGAGGTACCAGTTTGCTACGCTGAGATCGATGGGGATGAATGGGAATTCGAATGGGAAGTAGGCGATTATTATGTTCCCGAAGAAGCTGCCTAGTAGCTGCCAGATGAGGAGGAACGGGATCATAAAGAAGAGGCTGATCTTCATCCTACTCATGCTCATTTTGCTCTGCTGTCCCATTACCTCCTGCTGCTTCTTCTGCGCCTTATCTATCGCCCTCTGGTTACCGCTCTTCGCAGCCTCCATCATCTG
>CAZIKD010000258.1:0-3387 GCA_964539725.1 uncultured Candidatus Bathyarchaeia archaeon
TGGTATAGCGTTGGGCTCACTGATGGTCGGAGTCTCCGCCATGTACTTATCGATACCTGACTTGTTTTTCCTCTGTGCTCCCATTCTACTATCAGGCTTACTTGCTTTAATCTATTTCACGAGAGAGACTTTGAATCTCTAGCTTTTATGTGCTGAAATTATGCATTTATTGTTTGCACGCGCGTGTTCGCGTCAGCTGTAGACCATCGGGGGTGTGTGTGGCGTATCTTTTTTAGGGTAAAACTTCGATTTTCTTTATTTATTTCAATCACATATTCCTCCTGTGTCGGGTACAGACTTCCATGCTCGTCTGCGCGCGCTTCTCAGCTAAGGTTTCTCCCTGCCTTAGTCGAGGGAGACCCCTATAGAAGCCTAATCCTCGTAGAAGCCGGGCTTGGGCGCCCACTCGGTGTAGTCCCTCTTCTTGAGGAGGGGCTTGTTCTTCGGCCACATAGACTTCTGGAGGTAGGTGTAGCACTCGTTGCGGCTCTGCTGAAGGGTGTTGTGGAGCTTCGTTGTCTTCCGGTATTCGCGGAGCTCGCCTATGTCGAGGACCGCCCCTATCGTCATCGGCCTCCCCCTCGCCGCGACGGCGATGGGCCTCCCCATGAAGTCGACTATCATGCTGTTCCCATACTTCGCCTCGTTCGCGTTAACACCGTAGACCAAGTTCTCTATGCTTCTCATCTTGTTTACAACCGTGTACCAGTCGTAGGGGTCGAACATCAGCTCCTGGGGGTATGGCGGGAAGACGGTGGGCTTTAGGATGACCTCGGCGCCGTTGAAGGCGAGCTGACGCGCGACCTCGGGGAAGAACTGGTCGTAGCAAACCATGCAGGCGAGGTTGCCGAGCTCGGTCTTCGCCACGGGGAACAGCGGCGCCTTGTAGTCATCGAGGACGTCGTGGGGGCTAGTCGTCAACTCGAGGGGTATCCACGGGTTGATCTTCCGGTACTTGAGGATGATCTTGCCCTTGGGGTTCATTATGAAGGCGGTGTTGAAGTAGTAGTCGGGGAACTCGGAGTCCCTCTCGTGGAGCGAAGCGGAGACGTAGGTCCCCCACTGCTTCGCCTTCTCCGAGATAGCATCGGTCTCCGGCCCCGGCATCTCTATCGCCGAGGCGACCCTCTGCCTCTGGTCCTGTTTTGGGTCTGCCTCGTCGTACTCGTGTCGGAGTATGTTCTCGGGGAAGACCGTGAGCTTGACGGGGATCGTCTCCTCCCACGTCTCGAGGCTCTGGAAGCTGGCGAGAACCCTGGCGAGGTTGACCTTCCTGCGCTCGTTGATGTCTGGTATCTCCTCGGGGTTGATCCTCTGATACTGGACGATAGCTGCGGTGTATCTGCTGACCATAAAGGTCTTCGAAACGCGGCTCACTTTTAATTATTACGACATAGACGTCTTAAAAAGACGCAATAACGTCGCATCTGTGACATTACTCCAACGCGCACGAGGGGTGGGTAGTTGACCTATCTTCGGTCAAAGTAAATGCTCTTTCCCTTCGCGGATAGTGGAACCCCCATTATGACACTTGCCTCGGGTAACAGGTTCAGCCTCCTCGCCGCAGTCCCTATCCTGTACATTATACGGTTATCGACGTTGAGGTCACTGGCCGTCTTCACCGCGGACCCTAGAGCGATTCCGAGGTCAAGCGCTTTAAAGACACATGTTGGACCAACGAAGTCCCTCCCCGCTTTCTTCTCAGCCTTCTCAAACTCAGTGCAATCCGTGTAACCGCATGCGCCACAGTTCATACCAAACTTCTTGGCTCCACGCGCCCCGATTAGGACAACGATTTCGGAGTCCTTCACGTTCTTGGCGTCCCGTCTAAAGCCTTCGATTCCTCTCTCCTCAGCTATCTTCTCCATCTCCGTGGCCAAGGACTCTTTCTCGGAGCCTGAGGCTACAAGCGTCAGGATGTCGTCGACGCCTCCCGATTTGGGAGCTGTTCTAGCTGAGATGAGCATTAGCTTCGACGCTTGCAGAAGACCATCTCTTTCAGCTTCTTCACTCGTAAATAATGGCATTGTAAACCAGATATGTTGTGCAATGATACATACTTTAAATTTATTCATCGCGCGCGCGAACGGTAATAAACTAGTTTAGAATCGCACGCGCAGTGTGATTAGTTTGCGACCTGCCGAAAATTGGATGGAGGATTATGCTACCGGAGGCCGCTGATTTATGAGAGCGAGTTCCTTCATGAAGCTTTTGCGGAGAAGGGGTTTTAAAGATAATTTCTAAGGAAAATTATGAATTTGTAAAAAGAAATCGAGCTAAATTAATTTGCCAATTTTCTTTATATCGAAGAAAAAATCGTCACCATGCGGAGCCTGATTTAACTCCTCTGTTAGATCCTTACCACAGAAATGAGTTCCCAGGTGTTCTCCATCGGCGAACCACTTACTGTCTGAAACATCGTATATTGCTCCCCTATATGCTATATAAGCGGGGTTTCCGTTTTTTCCATTATATCTCCTCAACTCATCGGGTGTTAAATCGACCATCGTTTTCACATCTGTTTCAATAACTTTATTATATTTATGCCTATGTTCCGCGATGGAGAGAAACGGGTTCGCGAGCTTCTTGTCAATTTCGCAAGCGAATCTGTAACGCGGGGTGGAGAAGGGTGGCCGATCCGCATCTGAATAAGGAGGTGCATGTCGAGCACAGTCAATCCAGTGATCCTACCCTAAACGTGTTCGGCGCTAATCACCACCGAGTCACGCGCACGTATGTTGAAAGATGCTTAGATGACTTTGTTGTAGACGCATAGAGTCTCCGACGCCGCGTTCTCCCATGTGAAGCAGTCCAGCACCCTTTTCCTCCCATTCACCCCCCAAGCCCTGGCCTCATCTGGGTCACGTAGCGCCTCGTTGATCCCCCAGGCAATATCGTCTGGGTCGCCTCCATTAACGTGCAACCCACACTTATCCGAGCCATTCGGGACAACCTGCTCGGCGAAGCCCACGACTCCTCGGGCTCCGACGACCACGGGCTTGGCCATCGCCATGGCTTCGAGGCTTACTATACCGAATGGCTCGTAGGTAGATGGGAATACGCAGAGATCAGATGCAGCGTAGTGCAGTATCCTCTGCTCTTCGGGTAGGAACTCGTAGACCAGTCTCACGGATCCAGACAGCCCCAGGGATTCGACCAGGTGCCTGATCTGGTCTCCCAGCTCTCCGCATCCGAGTACTACGAGTTTTGCCTTGGGTGAATCTTTATTGACTCTGTTCATGGCGAGGACCAGCTCTACAGCCCCCTTCACCTGGGAAAGCCTGCCGACGAATAGGATCATCTTCTCGTCTTCGCCTATCTGATAGCGGCTGCGAAGCGCCGAGATATCTGAAAGCCTGCATTTCGCTGGGTCATATCTCGCCGGGT
>CAZIKD010000259.1:0-3387 GCA_964539725.1 uncultured Candidatus Bathyarchaeia archaeon
GACGAGGATACGACCCGTCTCGTTTATCCAGTCGATAACATCGTCCGGCTGCTTCGCGAGACGCATCAAGTCCTCACGCTCTGATACTGGGAGGTCACCCTTCGCTAGCTCACCAATTATCTTACGCTTCAAGAGGTCCGCCTCCTTCTCCTTAAGCTGGAGGATCTCGAAGCTCCGCACCAAGTCCTCCCTCTTTCCCTGGAGGGCGAAGTTGATGCAGCGATCAAGTTGCTCGATGGCCATCACCGTGGCCTTGGAGTGTTCGAGCACCATGCTTAGGGCCAAGATCTTTCGGCGGGTCTTCAACCAACTCTCTAGGGGTTTCACATTATCATCTCCGTTTATTCAAGTGATAGAGCTTTCTCTAAGCCCTCCTCAGGCCACCTGTAAACGAGGAGGTTCTCATCAGGCAGGGTCATGAATACTTTGTCTCCAGCCATAAAGCTTGATTCGTGACCTTTAATTGGTGCCTTCACCAACAATTTGGCGCTGTTTTCAGCGCGCACATCGTACCTCATTGTGTCACCTACGAAGCTCGCACTTATGATCTCGCAGGCCCAAGTATTGACACCTCCGGGCTTAGTTGATAGGTCCACGAACTCGGGGCGTATAGCCAAAACGCACTTCTCACCCTCTTCTAAGGAGACATTGATATTTGTATGCGTTATAAGCCTCGATCCATCCACGTTGACTATTATGTCCCCGTTCCTCGTCTCCGTAACCTCAGCAGTCATGAAGTTCGCCTCCCCGAGGAACTTCGCCGTAAATATCTTCTCCGGTCTCAAGTAGAGCTGCATCGATGGGCCAGCCTCTACAATCTGACCCGCCCTCATGACAACTATCCTATCGGAAATGGATAGAGCCTCCTCCTGATCGTGAGTAACGTGTATCGCCGTTAGGCCGAGGTCCTTGACGAGCCTTCTAAGCTCGTAACGGAGTACAGTACGGACCTTGAGGTCAAGGGCTCCGAGCGGTTCATCCAGCAGGAGCAGAGTGGAGCCCGACGTGAGCGCCCTGGAAATGGCCGTCTTCTGTCTCGCGCCGCCGCTTAGCTCCTTCGGATAGAGGGAAACGTACGCCTCTAGATTCATCATATGGAGCATTTCCTCGACCGGCCCCGAACGATCAAGCGGCGAGACCCCCCTAACCATGAGTCCGTAGGAGACGTTATCATAGACGTTCATGTGAGGGAAAAGCGCGATCTCCTGGAAGACATATCCGACTCCTCTATCCTCAATGGGAATGGGAGTAACTACGTTACCATCTATTAGGATGTCGCCCGCATCTGGCTTGACAACGCCGGCTATAGACTTAATGAGTGTTGTCTTCCCACAGCCACTAGGGCCGACTATGGAGAGGTACTCGCCGTCCTTGATTGTGAGGTTGACACCGTTAAGAGCGGTGACCTTACCATACTCCTTCCTAATCCCCTCTGCCCTTATCAATGGCATCTAGCTCGCCTCCAGCTCCCCCTGCAAACCAAGGGTAGGGTACTCGTAAACATGCGTATTCATAGGGTCAAAGGCGATGCTGACCCAGTCGCCCTGATTGATCTCCGTCTTAACCATTTTAATTGGGACACGCGCGGCGATCTCGTCGCCGTTCGTGAGCTTGACAACATATCGGATGAAGCTGCCCAGGAAGTGGACCTCGGTTACGTCCCCCGAGAGCCTGTTGTGTTCGTCTCCCCTCGGTTCCGGAGTGATTGAGATGTTCTCCTCCCTGACGCTTACTATAACAGCCTCCTCTGGCTCGAAGCTTGAGTCGATGACCCTGACCTTGAGGCCCTCCCTTAGCCTCAGCTTGCTTCCTTCCTTCGACCTACTCTCGACTATTGCCTCAAGGAAGGTCGTGCTGCCGACGAAGCTGGCGACGAATATCTTCTCCGGGCGGTTATAGACGTGGTAGGGTGTACCTAATTGCTGGAGCTTGCCCTTTCGAAGGACGAGTATCCGGTCTCCTATGGTCATCGCCTCCTCTTGGTCGTGAGTGACGTGTATTACGGTGAAGCCTGACTCCTTTGCTAGCTTCCTGAGCTCGGTCCTGAGTTCAAGGCGGAGTCTGACGTCGAGTGCTCCAAGCGGCTCGTCGAGTAGGAGTAGCTTTGCACCCGAGGCGAGTCCTCTTGCGAGGGCTACGCGTTGCTGCATGCCGCCGCTGAGTTCGTGGGGATAGGCGTCGCCCCTCTTATCGAGTCTTACAAGCCTGAGCACCCTAATTGCGGCCTCCTCAGCTATCCTTATATCCGTCTCCTTGGCCAATGGGCCGAACATGATGTTATCGAGGACGGTCATGTGAGGGAAGAGGGCGTAGGTCTGGGGGACGTAGACGGCGTTCCTCTCTTCTGCTGAGACGCTGTTAACCCTTTCGCCATCTAAAACGATATCACCTTCGTCGGGGCGTAGTATACCCGCTATCGAGCGGAGGAGGGTGGTCTTTCCGCTCCCAGTCGAGCCGAGGACACAGAGATATTCTCGGTCTTTGACCTCGAAGCTCACATCGTCAAGCGCCTTGAGTGCACCGAAGCGTTTGGTTACGTTAAGCAGACGAAGGTACGGCATCTTACTTTTTCCTCCTATAGACTATGAGCCTCAGCACGAGCAGCGATGCGAAGGAGGTGAGGACGAGGAACGCGATCCCTAATGCAATATCTGAGTCTGTGACGGGGACCTGGTGCTTCACCCAGGAGACGAGGAGGACGGGGGCGGTCTTCATGGTCTGCGAGACTGCTGTGGCAGCACCCGTCTCGTCTACGCTTCTCGTGAAGACGAGTATGGCACCTGAGAGGAAGCTGTACTTGGCGAGCGGGAGTATTATCTTCCTGAAGACATGGAGGGGTCTGCTCCCGAGAGTTCTTGCGGTCTCCTCCATCTCCTCAGGTATCCCCTCTATCGCTGCCGCCATGGCTTGAACGAAGTAAGTATAGGTGATGGTCATGTGGGCGAAGACGAGTATCCAAAACTCCGGTAGGAAGTTGAGGGTACGCCAGAATAAGCCGAGGGAAACACCGAGGGCGACACTCGGCACGACTATTGGAACGTTCACCAGCGCATCAAGCAAGGTAGTGGCTAGCCTCCCCAGCCTCTTTCTGGCGATTAGGATTGCGATGGGTAGCCCTGTGGCAATATTGATGAGTGTAACAAGGACAGCAATGCCATAAGAGAGTGTCATCGCTTGCCAGAAGCTCGACCACACCCCGGCACCTGATATAGCTTTTTGAAGTGTTCCGTCAGAGAAGGCTCCAAAAGCTGGGAACGTTATGTAGATCGATGGTAAAACCACAAATAGGCCAAAAACTAGTAGGGTGACACTGTTTCTAAAGTTAACACTCCTCTTTGAGCTTAGCCCCGCCTCCGGACCGGGGTAAGCGCGGTTTAAGGGTATTTT
>CAZIKD010000260.1:0-3376 GCA_964539725.1 uncultured Candidatus Bathyarchaeia archaeon
CCCTGCACGCAGCCCGTCGCCTCCCTCATGAAGCCGGGTAGCTTGATTAGGCCCTGCTGGATCCTCGCGGTCCCCCACATTAGGGTTTTCCTCAGCGCGAGGATGCTAGCTTCGACCTTCTCCGTGACTTTTCTTTGCTTCGGCGCTCTGGGTCTGTCTCTGTAGCGCTCTCTGCCTACATGTCTGGCTCGTTTCAGCCATCGGTGGACGGTCTGTCTCGTGGTGTCGAGGAGGTCCGCGATCCGGGTCACCGTGAGCCCTTTCTTGAGGAGTTTCCCGAAGAGTCCTCTGATGCTGGGGTTCAGCCTCACGTTGCCACCCGGTAAATGATTGTGAGCTTCAGTTATAGAAAAGTGTCACGTTAGAAAGTTGACTTTACAGGAAATAAGAGAGAAACGACTAACGGTTTTTGAAGTTCACATAAATATCGATGAATGCCAGACCAATTACAACATTCAAAACAGAATATAAAAGCGATGAAACAAAGGGAATATAGCCAGTTATAAAGAAGCCAACAATAGCCACTAATAGGACAATGAGAATGTCTCCTAATTCAGCTTTTATGACATTGAAAGCTTTCCCAAAGGCATCCATCACTCCCGTTTCATCTATCACCATTATTACGAAAGTCAGAATAACAGCGGGTATTAACACTATAGTTATCGACAGAAGCCCCCCAAAAATCGCTGCAATCAAGAAGGGCACAATTCTACTAAAAACATAGCTAATGCTTGAACCAAGGTCTAAAGGCTGTTTATTATAGGCATCACGAGACATATCAGTTCCAGCGAAACCCAGTATAAAGGAAATAATAGAGCTGATTAACCCTAAGATGGTCCCCCCTGTAGATCCTAAAAATGTTGATGAGGTGTAGCCTATTGCTGCACCAATTACTCCACTCAACACAGCTGGGAGAAAAACTAGAGGATTATTCATCGCAACGTTAAATCCTATTGTGAGATGTTCCATGGCGCCTCTGCTTTGCTCGCGAACGATTTTTTCGGAGGGACTGCTTGAGGGTGCTTGCGGGCTTGCATCGTCAATCAACTGCTTAGCCCCACACTGTGGGCAGAATTCTTTGCCATCAACTTCAGCACCACACATGGTGCAAAATTTATTTTTTTGAGACATAGGGATTCGCATATGATTGAGTTTATTACTATTTACACTTTATGCGCGTCAATTGCGTTATACCCCCTTAATACGATCGCGTGCATCAATTGCCGACTTAAAACTTAACATACCAGAAAAACAGAATCAGTCTACAAGGCGGGATGGATGAAAACGAAGAAGTTCACAATTCTTCACTCAAACGATATGCACGGAGACTTTGCAGCAGAGATGAGAACCGGAGAGACAAAATTGGTTGGCGGCCTCGCACTCCTCTCAGGCTATATAAATAAGGTAAGGCGCGAGGAAGAGAACGTCCTGTACGTTATAGCTGGGGACATGGTTCAAGGCTCACTTATCGACTCCGAATACAAGGGGCTGTCGACGATGGGGCTTATGAACTACCTCGCTCCTGATGTCGTATCTCTCGGCAATCATGAATTCGATTACGGGTTAGCCCACCTATTATTCCTCGAAAAAGTGGCCAATTTTCCGATAGTAAATGCAAACCTGTACATCAAACCGTATAGCAAGAGACTGATGAGACCTTACCTAATCTTACAGAAAGCAGGCTTCGATATTCTCTTCACGGGAATAATAACCGAAAAGGTCATGGACTCCCTAAAAGCCGATCCCCTCGTAAGTAGCTTCGTGACTCTAGAGGAAGCAAGCCAAGAAGTCGGGAAGATTACCAACGCTTACAAAAACGATGACATAGATCTAACTGTACTACTCACACATATTGGCTTCGATTCAGATCTAGAACTCGCGGACATGTTGAAACCGGAGTGGGGAGTCGATATAATAATTGGTGGCCACTCACACACAATCCTCGAGAAACCTGCAAAAAGAAACGGGACAATAATAGTGCAAGCAGGAGTAGGGACAAACCAGGTAGGTAGATTAGACGTCGAAGTAGACGACGATACAAATAGTGTAGTAGATTACAAATGGCAGTTGATACCCATCGACGATAAAATTGCAGAACCAGACCGAGCGCTCTCTGACTACATAGATAACTATCAAAAAGAGGTAAATCAGAAATATGAAGCAATAATCTGCAAGCTTTCAGTCGAACACACACATCCCAAGAGAGAGATCGAGACGTCGCTTGGAAACCTCATCGCTGACGCTTTCGCTGAGAACGCGGAATGCGACGTAATGTTTGTGGCAAGCGGATCTATCAGATCCGAGAAACTAGGACCAATGGTGATGATGAAGGACATAATCACATGCTTCCCTTACGATGACGTCCTCACGAGGTACACGATCGCGGGGGCTCAGCTAACAAATATCTTCAATCATATTATGAGGATTGATAACAGAGACGGAGAAGGGGAATGCTACCAAGTAAACTCAATGGTAAGAGCGGAGTACAGCGATAGCGACAAGAGACTCATCTCTCTAAAGATAGATGGAAAGGACGTTGACCCAGTTGGGGCTTACACTATATGCCTGCAAAGCTACCACGCTAATAATTCTCAAGCCTACTTAGGTATCACACGGGCTGAATTAACTGCTATAAAAACTAAGGTAGTCACAACATCCTCCTTCGAGGTTCTCGTGGAATTCCTAAAGAATAACCAAAATATCAAACGGAGAGTTGAAGGCAGGCTACTTTACCATTAAAATTGATTAAAGAGATCGTGTGCACGATCATCTTAAGTAAGTTTTATTAACTCGCCTTATTTCTCTGGTTGTCGAGGGGAGCTGGGCGAAAGCCTGGCTGAGAGGACGAAAGTCGTCGACCCTTTGAACCTGATCCGGGTAATACCGGCGAAGGGATGCGTCATGAACGGTACAAGAACGAACACCAGGGAACTGGCTGAGATATCTGTAACCGTGGCACTTTCTGTTGTCCTGAATTACATCAAGATATACCAGCTTCCATGGGGTGGCTCCATCACCCTTGGGAGCATGGTGCCGATTATGCTGCTTGCTTACAGGCGTGGAGCCAAGGTCGGGATCATGGCCGGGATCGTCTTCGGTCTGGTCCAGATGGCGCTGGAGGGATATATTTACTATCCATTCCAGATAATTCTCGACTACCCATTAGCCTTCGCTTGCTTAGGACTCGCTGGCCTATTCAAGAAGCAGCCCCTCATCGGTGTCGCGGTCGCGTTGACCGGCCGATTCCTCTCACACTTCGTATCCGGCGTCGTATTCTTTGCTGAATACGCCCCGCCAGAGATGGGACCATATGTCTACAGCGCCGTGTATAATGGCAGCTACATCCTCGGGGAGATGGTGATCAGCGGGATCATCA
>CAZIKD010000261.1:0-3355 GCA_964539725.1 uncultured Candidatus Bathyarchaeia archaeon
CGCTTGACTTATAGCATAACATCTGTACGTGTTTAGCTGTATTCCCTTTTTTCCTCGCGCGCGCTGTGGAGTGACTACAACAAGATAGGCATGATGCTCCGGAAGGGGTTTGTGGACGTTGAGGACCTGTATGTGTTGGGGCTGTGGGCCATTCCTTTGTTCTGGGAGAAGTATAGGTCAATCGTTGAGGAGACCCGTAGGCGGTACGCCGGTAAGGAGTACCTTATGGATATTCGCGCGCTGAGATGGTGAAGTATATCCAGTCGAGGGATGCATCCTTGAGGATACCGGAGAAGCTGTTTAAATATGGTCCTGACAAATGACTGGTGCTCTTCATAGTCCTATCCTCAGCTCTAACTGATATCCAACCGTGGCTTGAATGATTGACTTCACATGCGATTCTTTTTTCAAATTGATTAAGCACACGCTTAGTATGAACCCTGCTTTTCTACTGTTAAACAATCATTTACTTTAAAAATACTTAAGAATAGTCTCACCATAACTGGAAATACCTCCTTCACATCCTCATAGGGCATAAAACGAAAAGAATGGATCGGGTTAGTACATCCATTATACTTCAAAATCCCGTGGTTTGAAGCTTGAAGATTCTTCACCCAGTCTACATTCCTCCCATATGTTAGGGCAAACACATAACCATTCGTAGTTGGATAAGCAAGTATTGGCGTCTTATATTGGCGACCTGATGTTCTTCCACGATGTTCTACTATCGCCAATGGGGGAATCCACTCGGCGAATAGGGTGAAGAATCGGTTGGTGATGTGCTTGTTGATTAGGGTGATTGGTTTGGGTATAGGCATATCGTGCTCGACTCGGTTCTCATCTTATTTGTTAAGATTAGGGCTATAGCCTTATCCTCAGCTCCACCTGATAATTACCTCTAAGCACGCAAGTCATTAATATAATTAGAGTAACATGGTGAATTAGTGATTACTGTTGATCAATATTAAAGGTGGAGTAATTATCGATGCAAATGGCGTTCGAAACGACCCTGCAATCATAATAAAAGATGACAGAATCACGGAAGTTGGATCAAGCAAAACGTTAGTAGCACCTCAAAACGCTGAAGTCGTTAACGCTTCAAGTTTGGTCGAATTATACGCATCTAATGCCATTTGCACATTTGTTAGCGTAAGTATTATCCATTAATTTAACCTGAAATAGAACCATGACTCAGGTAATCGGTGCCAACTGCCGCCGCCTATGTGGAAGCATGTGCGGAGTTCTGCTGACACTCGACAAGGGAAAAGTAATAAAAGTAGAAGGCGACCCCCATAGCCCCTTCAACCAGGGTCATATTTGTCCCAAAGGGAGAGCGCTACCTGAGTTACTCTACCACCCTAACCGCCTCACACAACCATTAAAGAGAGCTGGGGCGAAGGGCGAGGGAAAATGGGAGAAGATATCCAAAGAAGAAGCACTCCAAACTATCGCTCAGAGGTTGAAAGATTCTATCCAGCAAAATGGACCAGAATCGATAATGTTCTACGTCGGAGCCGTTAAATGGGGAAATGAAAGAAGCTTCGTCAGCAGACTAGCGAGCACCATAGGGACGCCGAATATAGTTAATATTGACAACGTCTGCCACTTCCCCAGAGGCCAGGGAGAAGCCTACACCTATGGTAGGAGGGCATTCCCAGACTTTAGCCATCCCCCAAAGTGCATCATGGTCTGGGGCAGGAACTCCCTTCAAACAGGAGGCGAGGGCTCTGTTTCAGACTTCCAACCCGTCTTTACAGGAGGAACAAAGATCATCGTCATCGACCCTAGAAAAACGGCTTTAGCCTCACGTGCTGACCTCTGGATAAAGCCTAGACCGGGTAGCGATGGGCTGCTAGCTCTTGGTATTTTAAATGTAATCGTCGAAGAGAAGCTTTACGATCAATCTTTTGTCGAAAAGTGGGTCACCGGATTCAACGAGTTCAAGGAATTTATCAACAAATATCCCCCTGAAAAAATTGAGGAATCAACGTGGGTTCCCAAGGATGAGATTGTAGATGCAGCCCGTTTGTATTCTACGTTGAAACCTGCGGCGATTCAGTGGGGGAACGCCCTTGACCAGACAACCAACGCTCTCCAGACCTGCCGAGCTGTCTCCATCCTTCGAGCAATCACGGGTAACGTCGATGTCCCCGGGGGAGACATCTTCCCGGTCTCCATACCCACAGCGGACATCTCTACGAGCCCATTGAAACACCCAGCCACCAAGAAAGCCATTGGAAGCGAGTACAAGCTCTCAGCAATGTCCACGATTGTGCCGAGTCAGCTTGCCAGCAAGGCGATTCTAGACGAGGACCCTTACCCGATTAAAGCTGCTCTAGTATTCGGCAGTAACCCTGTACTGACGCACGCTAACTCGAAGATGGTATATGAGGCGTTTAAGAAGCTGGAGTTCTTGGTGGTTGCTGATTTATTCATGACTCCGACGGCTAACATGGCGGATATCGTGCTCCCCGTTGCCGCTAACCTCGAATATAATGATCTACTTGTTCGGATGAACTATGCTGCGGCGATCCCTAAGGTGCTGGATCCTCCAGGGGAATGCAGGTCGGATCTTCAGTGGATCAACGAGATAGCAGCCGCGATGGGTTACGCAGATATTTTTTGGCCCGATGAGTCTGCTGCGATGGATTATATTCTTAAACCAACTGGCTTGAACTATGAGGAAGTTAAGAATAAAGGGGTAATCTGGTCAGCTGACGAGTTCAGAAAATATGAGAAACAAGGTTTCAGAACCCCGTCAGGAAAGGTTGAGTTCTACTCGAATAGGCTCGAAGAGATGGGTCTCGATCCGCTGCCCGTCTATCGTGATCAGCTTGGGGTGTCTAATGGGGCGTTGGAGAAACCTGGAGAATATCCTCTAGTTTTGACTAATTTCAAGAGCTACTATTATTACCATTCTAGCCATAGGAACATCCCGAGTCTTCGTGTATTGTCACCTGAACCGGTTGCCCAGCTTCATCCAGTAACGATGGAGAAACTTGGGCTGAGTCAAGGGGATATGGTTTACATTGAGACATCAAATGGTAAGATTAAGCAAAGGATCGAAGGCAACTCTGATTTAGATCCTAGGGTTGTGCTTGTAGCTTATGGTTGGTGGTTCCCAGAGCATGGTCCTCTTGATAATTATGGTTGGGAGGAGGCGAACATCAACATTCTGACGAGCAATGTTCCTCCATTTGATCCTGCTCTTGGTACGCCAAACTTGAGAGGGTTAATGTGCAAGATCACTAGAGTATAGCCTTATCCTCAGCTCCACCTGATCGCGCTCGCGAAATGAGTGAGGTACCGCGTCTTTGGGACACGTGGCCCCAATCTATTCTCATATAAACACTTT
>CAZIKD010000262.1:0-3355 GCA_964539725.1 uncultured Candidatus Bathyarchaeia archaeon
GCCACCATGTCGTTCCACCATGGGCGGACGATGGGGGAGGTCTTTGAGTCGGGGCGGAAGGCCTGCATCAGCGTCTGGATGTGAAGCATGTCGAGGGGGCTGTGCTCGTTGTCGAGAACGAAGTAGTCGAATCCTAAACTGCTCATCATCTCGGCGCACATGGGGCTCTCTACCGTGATCCATGTGCCGAAGCCCTGCTTCCCGACCTTCATCATACGCTTGAACTCGTTCTTCATAATAATCACTGGTCCAAATAGGATAAACCGGAGCGTATTTAGGGTTTGGGGGCTTCGCCTCGGGTCACTTCTTCGCCTTTTCGAAGGCCTCATTGATCTCGGCCCTTAGCTTCTCGTCGGTGAGGACCTCAACGCCTGCGAGGGCGAGGACCTTCGCCCCGATCTCTATACCTCTGTGACCCTCCTCCGTCATAGTGGCGGCGCAGAGCTCCCTGCTGTGGCCTGTGACGTCGGCCTTTGTGAAGCCGAGCATGGTGTGCATCCCGGGGACGAAGTGACTTAGGTCAGTGAAGTCGGTACTCCCGCCCGGTGGCTGAGACGCAGTAAAATCTGGGTCCTCAGCCTCGATCCCAAGCTCCTTATACGCCTTGACGAAGAGCTTCTCCAGCGGCAGGTTCCTGACGTTAGATTTGAGACCGGAACTGACGATTACCTTGACCTCGCAGCCGGTGGCGATGGCAGCACCCTTAGCGGAGTTTTCAACCATCTGGACGAGTGTGGGGACGTATGAGTCGTCGCTGCTGCGGACAGCGAATTGGAGGACCGCGCGGTCAGGGATTATGTTTGAGGCGAGGCCGCCCTCAGTTATGATGCCATGGACGACGGGGTTGGCACCGCGTTTGAGCTGCTGCCTATTGGCGTGAATCGCCATGAAGCAGAGGACGGCGGCGTTTAGGGCGTTGAGCCCATTCTGAGGGTCCGCGGCGGCGTGGGCGGTCCTGCCCGCGTACTCGATTCTGATCCCAGTGATGGCGAGGAAACCCGTGGCGACCGTCGCTTTACTGTTCCCCATCGGGTGCATTATCAATACGGCATCGACGCCCTTGAAGAAGCCGGCCTCCGCCATCCGCTTCTTGGCGCCACTGCTCGGACCGTGCCCCTCCTCCGCAGGGGTGCCGACGACCCAGACCTCACCTGGGAGCCCCTTCATCAGCTTAGAGACGGCTATCCCAGCGCCGAGGCCGGATGTGCCTATCATGTTGTGGCCGCAGCCGTGCCCGATACCGGGGAGGGCGTCGTACTCGCTGAGGAACGCTATCTTTGGACCCTTCCCCTTGCCCTTAATGACAGCCTTGAAGGCGGTAGGCATCCCGAGGACGCCCATCTCCACCTTGAAGCCGTGATTATCAAGCTCAGCCGCCAGGAGCTTCGAGGCCTCAACCTCCTCGCTCCCCAGCTCGGGGTGCTTCCCTATCCAGTCGCTCATCTCGATGAGGCGCGGCATAATTGCGTCCACATCGCCCTTGACCTTGTCCTTGAGAACCTTGACGTCGACCAATAAGATCCAAGGAAGGTGCGCCTATATGGTTATGAAATGTTGGGTTAACCATGCAGGTGCCTCTCGGCGAGGACGAGGGGGATCCCCGCGAGGGCAAGTATAGCGATGTTGAGGGCTACATTGAACCAGGCACCGTAGTAGATGGAGACTGCCATATCAATCGGCGCCCAAACGAGGAGACCATATAGGATTAGCCGTAGCAGCTCTGGCTTACCTTCGGAGAAGGCATATCGGGCGACGAGGAACATGGTCACGCCTCACCCAACCATCGTCGCCCCCAGGACCCCCTGAACTAATCGCGGAACCACGGACGAGTCGACGGGGTAGATACCTGGGTCGAGAAACACGAAGCCTAATCCCGCCAAGGCAACAACTCCCGACACCGCTAGAAGCCATCTCCGAAGAAGGGAAAAAGATAACATCTCTACAAAAAGACGCCTTAAATATCGATTTAAAGGTAACACCGCCCCTATAAACCATCGCGCGCGCTGATATCAAACATATAGAACTAATTCAGGGTATACAAGGAAACTTCGATGATGCTCTACTCGTCGATGCGAAGAAGAAGGTGGGGGACTGGTTCAGGCTGCCAATTAGCCCCTGAACCACGTCTTCTCGATTTCGAGTTTCATGAACTCCGGAGTCGCCTTTTCTAACTGCTCCGGTGTCACGGGGGTGCAGGGTGCCCTGACGTCTAGCTCCATGTCAACGCCTCTAAGCCTCCAGATCGCCTTGTATCTACCCCAGAAGCTCACCCCCACGAAATAGGTCTCGATGATGTTGAACATCTTTACGACCTGCTCATGGTAGTGAAGGGCTTTCTTAGTGTCGCCGCTCTCCCACGCTTTCCTGAGGCCTGTCATTATGTGGGGGAAAGCCTGGAACTCGGCGATGAGGGCCCCGGTGGCGCCCTGTGCCAGGAAGGCGAGGTACGCTGTGGGGCTACCCGTGTAGACGGCGATCTTCTCCCTAACCCGCCAGATTATATCGCTGTATCGTAGGGCAAAGAAGTCGTCTTCCTTATAGCCGACGACATTCTCAAAGTTCTCAGCGAGACGGGCCACAACTGCGGGGCTTATCGAAGCGCCGAAGCCGGGGTTATTGTAGAGAATTATTGGTATGTCCACCTTCGTAGCTATCGACTCGAAGTGGTGGTAGGTCTCGTGGTCGTTCGCCCTCACCATGAGGGGGTGGCTTAGCATGACGCCGGCGCATCCAACGTCCTTCGCGTACTGTGTGAACATCCGGGCCTCCTTAGTCGACATGGCGCCTGTCCCGGCGATGACGGGGACGCGCCCATTCGTCTGATCGACAACTATTTCGATGACCCTTTTCCTCTCTTCGTGAAGTAGGTAGGGGAACTCCCCGGTCGCCCCCACGGGGACGAGTGCATCAGCGCCATCCTCGATGATGATATCGGTTATGTGGCGCATCGCCTCCTCATCGATCTCCTCTCCCCCCGCGACGAAGGGGGTGATCGGCAGGCAGAGGATGCCCTTGAACTTGCCCTTGAATACCATCTATGATCGGGTTAAGGTAAACAGACTAGGTTTATTTCGTTTCCCACTCTAGGAAGATATTCATGTGGGTTGGTAGGCGCAGATTAGGATGCCTGCCAGAGTCACCGCACCACCGATCATAGTTAGTGGACCCGGTACCTCCCCAAGTACGATGAAAGCTAGAATCGAAGCTCCCACAGGCTCCCCTAGGAGGCTGATGCTGACCACGGGGGCCGATATCCACTTGAGCACCCAGTTATAGAGGGTGTGTCCGAAGATCATAGGCACGAGTGCGATGGTGGCAAAGAGGATTATCACCCTTGCATCGTAGCCAATGAGGG
>CAZIKD010000263.1:0-3354 GCA_964539725.1 uncultured Candidatus Bathyarchaeia archaeon
ATCTCCACTGCCGGTGATCCCCCATGCGACTTTTAGTTTATCTGTCTTCATCGATAACCCTTCTTTTCTAAACATTTTTTATTTGTAAATATTCTATAAACCTCTTAATTGTCTTTCTTAAGGTTCTGAAGCCTTCCTCGTCCTCTTTTACGCCTTCGAGCGTATCTTTCGACCAAAAAGTTGCACCAATATTGGCTCCAAAAAAACCTCCGCTTAAAGGGATGATTCCATTCAAAAGATAGAAGGTTATGATCTGCTGAATTGCCAGTTCTTGCCCTCCTATTCTATCTCCGCCTATAGCAACGGCAATTCCTTTTTTTCCTTCAAATACTTTGGGATCAGCGGCCACAAGTGCTCTAGTTCTATCTAATACAGTCTTCGTTTGAGCAGTAATTCCACCATTATAAACAGGAGATCCAATGATTATTCCTTCTGCCTCTTTCAAAAGATCGTATAATGAACCCATGTCATCGTTTAAAATACAACCTCTTTTTTGGAGACAATAATCACAATGGATACAGTATCTTATTTCTTTATCCTTAATTGTATAAAATTCTGTTTTATAGCCCTTCATTTCGATCATTCTCAGAGCCTCTATTATCACATATTCAGTAGCACCAGATCTTGGACTTCCACAGAATCCTAGAATCATATGTCCATATCTTATGACTCAAAGATAAAAAATGTTATATACGAAATTATTTGAATGCTACTTTTTAAAGACTAGAAAATCTATCACAGCCAATCTTTTTTCGGGATCCGGATCAAATATATTGGTTGATTTAGATGATTTAATAAGTAGGACAGTATCCACTCCTTTTTCCCCACCGGATATTGAAATTACTTTACCACTTACTAGCCCTTTGTCCGCTGCAATCGTGGCTACCTCAATAGCCGTTTTTACTCCAGATCCAAACATTAGTAAGGTGTCTCTAACGGTAGTTTTATTCTGTATTGGTAGATCAGATTTTTCTATTGGGTTAATATTAGCTTTTTTCATTTCCTTTTTTATCTCATCAGAATAAATAAACTCTGTAACGCTTACGAGTTTAATGCCCTTAAATTTTTCAGCGATTTTTAAAGATAAGTTACCTGTTCTACTAGCAATAACTATCGCATCGATATCCCCTTTAGAGATACTATCTCTCAAGATATCATATAAACTTGTATTTTCTTTTCCTTGATCGATTTCACCTTTGCTTGAGTTCAAAATCATCAAAGTATATTAAAATATTTTTATACTTATAACAATTTTTATAAATCGTAGAAATTTGCGTTGATTAATATTTTTTTTGTTAATGAATTTATCTTTAAATATGCAGAGATATTTTGAGATAAGTTATCCAGAGGTTTAACTCTTTATTTTTTTACGCATGCGCATTAAAAAGGTATCTATGTCTTTATTTAGGTGCACCATAGCATTCGGATCCCCATTACCAATCGCGCGCACCCTCAAGTCTTAACAATGTGAAGAGCGTCTTCCAAGCTTTTCTTAATCCTGAACTTCCTGATGAAGTAGGTTAAGATGTTCTTAACGTCCCTTTCCAAGATCTCATCAGCGTTTGGATGGCTTGATGAAATGTATTGGGGCCAGTCAATAATGTAGACAACCCCCTCCTCAGATATTATTATATTGAATTCGCTCAGATCCGCGTGGATGATACTTGCTTTATAGGCCTTATGGATGTTCTCGATTATCTCATCTAGGAAGCCATTTGGATCGTTCAGGCTGGCGACCTCAGATAGCTGATGTCCTTCGATCCGCTGCATGACAACCGCATGCCTATTTTGATATATCGGCTTGGGTACTGAGACGCCAGCGTTAAAGGTAAGAGTGAGCGCCGCATACTCTTTCTGAGCTGCCAACCTCGACTGGTAGAGCCAGGAGACGTGATGTCTACCAGCCAAGTACTCGCGTTTCCGGCGAGTGTCACGAAAGCTAACACGTCCAAGTCTGTGAAATTTTACCGCCACTCCATCGCCAGAGGGTGTCAGTGCCTCTAGAACGTCAGCCTCCTTGCCCATCCCGAGAGGCATACCGAGGGCGTCTATGACCTCACCCTTAACGAGCGCGTTCAGGGCTAGGAGGTCGTAGCTGTTATAGTTAAGGATGAAACCTGTGTATCCCTCAGTCTGCCTCCAGAGCAGTGCCTTCTTGTCAAGTTCCCCAGTCCAGAATTTCACCTCATCCCAACTCATACCAGTGAACTTCTCCACAATCTCCATTGGGACGAATTCGTACTGGGCCATACCGAGCTCTATGCCCTGAAGGACCCTCAGCTCGCGTTGATCTATCTTCGTGATTAGGGAGGCTGCTCTTTCGGCTGAGGACACGATTAGAAGTGGTGAGACCGTCTATTTAGAGCTTGATTCTTGTCTTCAGGGCCTGACTCACAGGCACACCGATTACTCCCGCTACGATGACTTGGAGTAGATTGACTGGCACCTTGACTACTGAGGCGGCGCGCGCATTGCAGGGTGCTGAACAATGATGATCAAAGCTTCTGCGATAAATGCGGAAAGCCTCTGAAACCGAGCTAAGTTATATGAAAATACCTTGCTATAGAGTATGGATATCTGAAAATGAGTTGAACTTACGCGATCTTTGAACGAATAACTATTATAGTTATAAGTATGATATTTTTAGTAAGAGCTTTGAAAATTGGGATTGAGGGAATATGAACTCAGATAGACAGTTGTCACCAATGAAACTTGTCACAATGGGGCTATTTACCGCCGTAGTGTGTGTTGTGACGATGTCATTTTCGATTTATGTACCCGCTACAAGAGGATTTTTCAACATTGGAGATTCTATGGTTTTTCTAACAGCATTACTTTTTGGCCCAATTGTAGGCGCTTTTGCTGGAGGGGTGGGGTCTGCATTAGCTGATCTGTTTTTAGGTTATTCTTACTATGCACCCGCTACTCTCATAATTAAAGGAATTGAGGGCTTCGTAGTTGGATGGTTAAAGGATAAAAAACCAGTTTTATCTCAATTAAATTGGAAAATATACACAGTTGTTTTAGGCGTTCTTGTTGGTGTTTTGTTGGGATATTTTGGAATTAATTATTACAGCGGTGATATTGATATCGCTTTGGGTAGCATTTATTTTACATTATATATCCCCGAAATATTTTGGATTGGGATTTCAATACTTATTTTTAGTTTTATTGCTTGGCTTGGATGGAAAAATGATACAGAAATTGGTTGGACCATTTTATCCACCATAATTGGGGGATCATTAATGGTGTTAGGTTATTACCTCTATCAATTCTTTATCATTGGGTCGCTCTTTCAAATAGAAGTGGTAGCAATTGCAGAGTTGCCCATTAATGTGGGGCAAATGATTGTAG
>CAZIKD010000264.1:0-3344 GCA_964539725.1 uncultured Candidatus Bathyarchaeia archaeon
GGAAGAGGGTTGTTACGATGCCCCTGGTTCGGGATTTCAAGCGCGCATACGATGGCGACAGGGGCCCCAACACGGGGAGTATGGGTAGTTTCAGCAGCCCAGACCACGGTCTCCCAGACCTCCCGACCCACGTGGTTGAGAAGGGCGAGGAGATAATGAGGGCTACAGTCTCCGCCCTATCCGACTCCGTAGGTGAGTACAGAGGATTCCTGTATGCAGGCTTCATGAACACTGATAGTGGCGTCTACCTCATAGAGTACAATTCGCGTCTAGGCGACCCTGAAGCCATTAATGTCTTATCCCTACTACGAGGCTCACTCGTCGACATCGGATTTGGCATGGTTGACGGAAAACTCGGTAAGCCTGTATTCGATAACGAGGCGACCGTCTGTGTATACGTCGTTCCCACGGGTTACCCGGACTCCCCGAAGAAGGATCAGCAGATCACCATCGGGAAGCTAAGACACTCTGTACCCTACTACGCCTCCGTTTATGAGGAGGATGGCATCATAAGAACGACGGGGAGCAGAGCAGTCGCGTTACTGGCGAAGGGTAAATCCGTAGCCGAGGCCCGTGAACGGGTCTACGCCGACGCCTCCTCCGTAAAAGGCCCTCTATTCTACCGACGCGACATCGCCGTCGGGGTCTAACCCACACAAGTTATTAGGGAAAAACCTAGAGGGTTTAGGTAACTGGGTAACTTAGATGAGCGACAAAGAGAGCAAGCTGGCGCGTCTGGAGGCAATACTCTACGCCACAGGTAGACCGCTCAGCCTAGCCACGATAGTGGCCAACCTCAAGCTGGAGAATGAGCAGGAAGCCAAGCAGCTCACCCTTCGCCTCAGCGAATTATACCAGCAGGATGGCAGCCCCCTCGAGGTAAAGCACCTACCCGAGGACCGAGTAGTCATCCAGCTCAAGACCGAATATACGAAGGAGGCCCGCAAGTTCAGTATACGTCCCCTACTGACAACTGGCCCCCTCCGCACCCTAAGCTACATCGCATATAACCAGCCGATAGAACAGAGGGAGGTCGCCATTGCCCGCGGTAGCCAGGCCTACCAACATATAAAGCAACTCGTTCAGCTCGGCTTCATCGAGAAGGAGAAGGGGAAGGCGAGGGCAAAGCTCTTGAAGACGACGGACGACTTCGCCGACCGCCTCGGGCTGAGCCGAGACCGCTCCAACATGAAGCGGCAGCTACGCAGCCTCTTCCACAAACTCGAGGCCGAGGAGCTCAAGAAGCAGGAGAAACCGAAGAGGCGGTAAAAAGCTTTATCCTAATTAGATGAAAATCGCGCGCGCGAAAAAGCCTCTACTTAACATTTAAATTATAATATTATGGTTAAAAAACCCCACCTATTTGATAGCACGTAATCATGGACAACTTCGGAAAACCCCGTAGCATCTGCACACATATCGATCCCACCGTCGTAGAGGATAAGCGGGTCGAGACCGTCGCCTCCGTAATCATGGATCTAGACGAGAGAAGTCTCAATATAACGAAGGGGCCACCCTGCCTCAACGAGTATGAGAAATACACGCTAACGTAGGCCCCTCAAATCATAATGTTTTATAGCCACCACAACGCGGCTCACCTAGATGGCCGATGGCTGAGCAGGGATCGAGTTCGCTGGTGCTCATAGCCGTGATAGTGAGCCTCATCCCCGGTGCCTACTTCGCTTGGATGGTGATTAAAGGAATCATACTCACTCTAAAGCAGAGCAAAGACGAGGACCTCTGACAACTAAGGTGGCCCATCTTCTACGTCTGAGAGCTTTAATAGACGGCTATAGGGTAGTTTGATCGAAGGCTCATGAAGTACCAGATCAAATACACTCCTAGTTACTCTATGCTCGTTTTAAACCTCGAGCCCGGTGAGCAGATCACTGGTGAAGCAGGTGCCATGACTTATATGACGCCAACTATGGAGGTCAAGACGCGTAAAAGGGAGAGTAGCATCCTCGGGTCGCTCGCGACCGCCCTCATAGGTGGTCAAAGCTTCTTTGTCAACGATTACGCTGCCGCCCGGGGGGCTGGGGAAATTGGCCTCGTTGCCGCCCCAGTGGGTGACATCACGAGACTAGATGTCCAGCCGGGGAAGGGCTACATAATCCAGAAGGCGAGCTACTTAGCCTCAAGCCAGTCCGTGGACCTCGACGTCCGCTGGGAGGGATTCACCAAGGGACTATTCGGCCAGGGTCTCTTTATGATCAAGATCAGCGGGCAGGGAGACCTCTTTATAAACACCTTTGGCGCCATAGACAAACACGAGTTGGCTCCAGGTCAGGAACTCATAGTCGACAACTTTCACCTCGTCGCCTTCTCCGACACCTGCGAGTACCGCATCGAAAGCATGGGTAGTTGGAAGGAGACCCTCTTCAGTGGCGAGGGGCTTCTGACGCGCATCCAGGGACCTGGAGAAGTCTACATACAGACCAAGAACCTCAAAGAGTTCGCTGAGTGGATTTGGACCCTAATAGGGCCTCGCGTCCAAACTAGGAGCCGATGAGAGAGTGGATAGGGTAGGTGCCTTGATCGACACCATCCTATTCGACAACTGGAACACCCTCGTTCAGGCGCCCAAACTAATGAGGAGCGGTGCCTCTGTAGAGATATTCCAGCGTAGCCTCCAGAGCCAGGGGTTCCCTTACGATTGTGACAAGTTTATCGACGTATACCGGGGAGTGGCGCGGCAGCAGGTAGCTGAGGCCGAGGCGAATGGATGGACCGAGATTGACTACATAAAACGTCTGCTCATTACATTAGAAGAGCTCGATGTTAGTGAGCCTCGTAGGAGCTGCTTAGCCATACGGGCGTGGGGCGATTACCTCGCCGAGTGGCCTAAACAGACAAGCTTCTACCCGGAGACGCCCGGCCTTCTCGAGCAGCTACGAGGTAGGTACAAGCTCGGCGTCGTCACTAACTTTATGGACGGGCCCACTGCTAGGAGGGTCTTCGACGACCTCGAATACGAGGCCACATTTGAGAGCTTGGTTATCTCGGCTGAGGTAGGCTACATGAAACCCGCCCCTATACTCTTCGAGAGGGCGCTCGAAGAACTCAGTTCGGAGCCGGGGAACACCCTGATGGTCGGGGACACCTACGGAGCGGACATCGTAGGCGCCCATAAGGCCGGGATAAGGGGCGTACTCATTGACCTCTACGGCGCACCAGAGGAGCAATTAAGGGACTCTGAGGGTGTGATAAGGAGTATCGGTGGACTCCCACAAGTCCTCAAGAACCTCGCGTA
Organism: uncultured Candidatus Bathyarchaeia archaeon; assembly: GCA_964539725.1. Lineage (GTDB taxonomy): Archaea > Thermoproteota > Bathyarchaeia > TCS64 > TCS64 > UBA8941. The sequence continues at coordinate 3,254 of CAZIKD010000264.1, forward strand.
GGTACACGCGCGTTACCGACAGCGGAAATTTGATGCTCGAAGGATTTAAAAGGAGAATAATAAATGTCCCAGATGACGCCGCACGAGACCG
>CAZIKD010000265.1:0-3335 GCA_964539725.1 uncultured Candidatus Bathyarchaeia archaeon
TAGATAATATAAAGATAATAAATTAAGATTTTTATAAAAGGGGTATAAACTGGATGTAATTATTCCCTTATATTCTTTTGATAGCCTTTTTATGAATTCTTTTGAGATTGCATTCCAGGGAGGAATAAAAAAATCAATATTTTTTTTCAAACATTTTTTTAAAATATTTTTCCCATTAACTGCTCTCTGATAAATTTGGTCACCTTTATCACCAGCAAACTCTGGTAAATTATTTATTTTTTCATGCGAATAGCCATGTTGAAGTACTTCTACATTTTTTTGATTTAAAAATGCAATCAACTCATCATTTTTTTCAATTAAATAATGCTCGTCTTCGCCCCTATATTTTGGATGTATTAGGGGATCATAAAGTAATCCTTCTTTTTGATAATAAATATTAGTTTTATCAAGTAAAATAGATGCGTATATATTTGGAATGACTGAAAAGTTTACTTTGTATTTTTCTAAAATTTTACCGTATAAAATAGTCAGGGTATCAGGGTTTGTGAAATAACTTAAATCATCATCTTTAATTATTATGTATTTCAATTTTGAATCCTCTTTGTTATAGATAATTGCTTGTATAAATTTTCTTAGCGGTTTTCATATAATATTAAGCTTTTATATTCCATATATAAATGATTTTTGTAAGGCTATGATTAAAGAGCCTAGAGTACTTATTATAATTTTAGCATGGAATAGAATAATATATACACTCGAATGTTTGGAGTCTATTAAGTAGTTCGATTATAGTAACTATGAAAAAGTGATTGTAGATAATGGATTAAAAGATGGATCTCCAGATATAATAAGAGATCGCTTTCCTGAAATATGAATAATATGTAATGGTATCAACCTTGGTTTTTCTGAAGGAAATAATATCGCACGCGCAATAGTAAATATTGGAAGTTCAGATGAAATGATAAGGATATTGGGTTATTTGGCAATATCACCGAATTCTTTTAGAGTTCAAAGTACAGGATTTAAATTAAATATGTTATCTGGTTCATGTAATTTCGCGCGTGCGACGCGATTATATATTTTTGTTTGATTATGTGTCTATTCATGGGCTTTCGTTTTAAATGTACGCGAAAGCTATGACATGTCTTGAAGAGATGAGTCGTTTTGGTGGAGAATCCTTATCGTCGGACCGTCTACATCTGGGCGGCCATCACCGTCGCCGCGGTCGTCATGATCTTCCTTCCTGGGTTACTAGGTGTGGATGGCATGTCCGGAGGATACGCGATCAGCTTCGTGAGCTTCTTCGGAGTCATTATGGGCGTGATCGTTGTCCTCGTTTACAGAGGGTTGTCCTCGAGGTTCGACGCCATAATAGGCGGCATGGAGGTGCTTGCCAGGTGGACCTACCCTCCCGAGCTCTGGAAGAGGTACTCCGACGCCGAGTATGAGGAGAGCGTGGCCGAGGTCAAGCCCCTATTTGTCATCACCTCGGTGATGTGTCTCGTCGCGGGGGTCGGGGCGTTTCTGTGGGACCCCGAGCCAGGGATCTATGTGCTCGGAGTCATGCTCGTAGTAATCATACTCATGGCGCTAGCCGCCTTCCTCACCAGGATGCACCTCCACCACGATAACCTCCGCAAACCGGGTGAGGCGATAATCTCGAAGAAGGCCGTGCTCCTGAATAATAGGCTCTTCTACTGGGACTACTTCGGCTCCAAGCTAGAGAAGGTCGAGGTGAGGAAAGGGAGGGAGTACTCGGTGCTGTTATTCACGACTTGGGCTCCAACCATGCAGTTTGGGCAGAGCTACTCCCTGAGGGTGCCGGTCCCCCCCGGGGAGGAGGTCAGGGCCTCGGAGATCGCCTCAACCCTGAACGCTAGCTAATATAGAAGATCGTGCACACTTTTCGATACACACGAGGGAGCGCTCATGTTCATCCTCTACAACTTGGGAGGTTGCATCGGGTCGATGGCTATCTTGCTGGACTGAAGGGTTCTCCTCGGTTATAGCCACTGTCACTCTCCTCGGCTCCGTTCTCACTTATCTAGTGCTGCAGAGCATCGCTGCCCGCGAGCGTGGAGTCTTAGAGACTGCTATTTTTATTGTATGCAGTCGACATTAGACAATTCATTCGCACTAGATCTGCGCCGCTAATGCCCTTGCACGCGCGAACGCGACTTGCACCTTGTTTAAATACACGCATGAATACACGAAAAATAGGGATGCCGCGTGGCGCACAAGACCATAACCATCTCAGAGGAAGCATATGAAAGGCTGGCAGAGCATAAGAGGCCAGGCGAAAGCTTCACCGAGGTAATAAACAGGGTGGTCCCTCAGACTGGAAAAAAACCTCTCACCAGCTTCCTCGGGACCTGGAGTGGATCAGACGAGGAATTCGAGTCGATTAACAAAATGATAACGGAGATTTGGAAGCAGTACGACAAAGAACTGGAGGGAGAGCCACGGTCTGCCTCGACACAGACATCCTCGTAGCCATCCAGAGAGAACTTCCCGGGGCGAGGGAGGCGGCTGTTGAACTCGATCAACAATCAAATGTCTCCATTACTCCGATAAGCGCCTTCGAGATGTGTCTTGGCGCCCATGCGTCCGGGAGACCCGAGAACATTGTATCGACGATCGAGATGCTAAGAGAGCTCGTCCTCCTACCTATGGACCTAGAGTCCTGTATCGAGGCAGGAAAGATCGCCTTAACCCTCCGTGAAACTGGTGAAGGACTGGACGTTAGAGATGCACTCATTGCGGGAATTGTTATGCGCCACGGGGAGACGCTTGTCACGCGTAACTTGAGGCATTTTAACAGAGTCGATGGCTTAAGGGTGAAGAAATGGTAGCGAGAGAAACAGCGTACGTTATTGTACTAGAAAGGTTACCGATTAGAATTCACGAGGTATAAGCGGCATGGTCCCTCTTGGGCCCGCTCGCAGCGTAGAGCACCGAAATGTCCACTCCCGCATTCCACACCGATTAACACGCGCGGGCGAAACCAAAAAAGCGTGTGAGTAGATAATCAATCGCGCATGGAATTATCGTCCTGTGAAAAGGCAACTTATCCAATATTCTGTCCTAATATAGGACAAGAAATGTTATTAACCGTCCTCGTGCGCGCGTGTGGTTCGGTGTACACTTAAGGAAGACTTTGTATTTTATTTGTGATTGCCCACTACTTGGACTTGGATTGTTGCTACTATCGTTATGGTGATTATCTTAATGATCATGATCCCTTTAGTGCGCCAAGCGGTCAGGAAAACTACACTCAGGTGTCCTTATTGTGGTTATGTCTGGACTATGCGTATGGGTCGAAGCATTTACTATCCTCCTGCTAGGTGTCCAAGCTGTCGAAAAATGCTCCCAAG
>CAZIKD010000266.1:0-3326 GCA_964539725.1 uncultured Candidatus Bathyarchaeia archaeon
CAGCTATAGATTTTTTCGCTTCCTCGATGAGCCATGGGAAAAAGTTTAACGCACTAATTTCGAGTGTGACAGCGAAGGACTCATTAAATGTCATTAAATTCGAGTTTACGCCTAAGATCCTCCGGCGATATTTAGGGATACTGATAAACGCGTTTTTTTCGCGTTGTTTATCTAACCACTCGATGTCCTTCTGATAAGGCGAGTTTCTTTTTTTAAGCATAGAAAGGAGACTATTTAGTTTACCTGCCTCACGTGCTTTATTGTTTATTTCCTCGACTCCACCGTATTTGTCTAGCATTATTAACAGATCATTTATAAGGGGATTACCGTTTTGGAGTAAAAAATCGTTAATTTGTTTAAGGTTTTCTTCATTTATCCGTAATTTATTCCGAATATCCTCTTGACCTTTTGCCTTCATTTTTATCTAAATTATCCTAAGTTATAACCACATAAGAATTTTCCTATTACTCCTAATGGGATATATAAGCAAGTATGAGCTAGGCCCGTTCGCGCGCGCGAAACGCGAGCCACCCAAACAGGAGTAGGATGACGCTCCTTATTCTACCCTGTGACTACTTGCTGAACGAGAGCTCCTGAACGGGACCACCCTGGGGGAGGGATCCAACCCACTTGAAGGCGCCTGGACCCGTGTAGCGCACCTCGACGCTGTATGTGGGTTTCCAGACCACGGGGCCAGAGATGACGACTTCCCAGCCGTCCCCGGTGTACTCGATCTTGGTGGCGCCGAGGATACCGTCGGGGACGAGGTTCTTGACGTTCCACTCGGTCGGTGGCTTCGCCTTTACGTCGGGGTGATTCAGGAGGATGTACCTTAGGCATGTGTCGCGGGCTTCAACTGGGCCTTGGATCTGCTGTTGGTCGGTGGGTTGCTCTAGGCTCGTGCTCTCAGCTGTAACTACGCCGTCTGCGCCCATAGTGCCCTCCCAGGTGAAAGGCGACGAGCCGCTGTAGCTAATTAAGACCGAGTAGGTTGGCTTGGGGACAACTGGGTACTTTCCCGTGACCTTCCAGGGACCCGAGGTGTGTCTTATTATAGAGATGCCGACGGTCTGTTGGGGGGTTAGATCCTTGGCAGCCCAACTGACGGGCGCGGCGTAACCAAAGTTGTAGGTCTTGATGAGGTAGGCAACCAAATAGTCCCGGATGGACTCGGGTGAGGCGACTCGATCCTCTTCAGAGTTCAGCATTTTCTGGTTGACCTCGTCCCAAACCTCGTCGATGATCGCGCGTGTGACTAGGCCTTCGTGGACCGTTATCCTGATGGTGTGTTGTTGACTGTGCCCAAGCATCACGCGGCCGGTCCGTTCACCATACCCCGGGTAGTTACAGACGAACCCGATGATCACCTCGTAGGCGTTGGGCATGCGGAGGGTGTCGACCCTCAGAACCCTGACGGTGTCCTCGACGCCGTCGAACCTGAATGTGGGGCAACCATACAGCCACTTCAGGGCTATCTGCTGAGCCTCCTCTTTCGTATGTGAGCTGGGCAACGTGCATTGCTTGAGTTCATCCCACCCGTCGTCGATGACGGCCAGGGTGACTTTCGCCTCGGTCACGTGGATCCTGATGCTGTGGTGGGTGATGACCTGAGCAAGGATCTGACCCGCCCGGTTCCCATATCCAGCGTGCAGGGAGTCAAACTCTATGGTGACCTGCCAGAAACTCGGGTAAGCGAAGGTCTGCGCCTGCCACACCTCCACCACCTTCAACGAATCCTCTACGCCATCGAACTTGAAGGTGGGTGAACCTCGGAGCCAGTCAATCGCTATCTTTGTAACGAGTCCTGGAGTCTGTGGGATGGGCTCCTGGTTCAACTCGTCCCACCGGTTATCAAGCACAGCGCTGGTGATTTTACCTTCAACAACCGTTACCTTGGCGGTGTGAGGTGTGAGGGCCTGAAGAGTTGGCTTCCCCATCCGGTCACCGTACCCGCCGTGAAGGCAGGTGAAGGACAAGGTGACTACGTGCTGGACGGGGTAGCTCTCCAACTCAACATGGTCAATAAGACTTATTGTGTTCTCCATCCCGTCAAAGCTGAAGGTTGACGAGCCTCGAATAAAGTCAAGCGCTATCTCCTTTGGATCCATCACGGGATGACTCTGGAGGGCGTACATGCTCGTGGGCACTATCAAGCTGACGAGCATCAACGCCGTCAAAGCTACCAAACGGTTCATGTTTAATCAAATAATAGTGTCTAACACAGGGGTATAATCTCAGTGTTTAGAACAACAGTTCTAAAATTAGAACACCCCAAGTTACGGTCAGGGGAGACCGTAAACAGCACGCGCGTGCGTAATAATGCAGCGCCAATAACTTGGGTGAAGTTCAAACGCGCGCGCGAGTCGTTCTCGAATCTGTAACCTGGTTTCTTGTGAGACATGTTTGAGAATTAATTTAATATGTATAAAACAGTATCAAATTGCAGAGAGAACTTCGCTGAAGAATAGTGGTGATTGTTTATAGGAGTTGAATTAATTGTATTGCCTTTGTCGGGCAAGTGCTCACGCAAAGCCCGCAGCCGAAGCACAGGTCCTTATCGTAATCCAACTTACCATTCACAACCTTCCTGGCACCGAAGTGACATCTATCCACACACACTCCGCATGAGTTACACTGCAAGCAGTCCGTCGTGGTCGTCGCGATCGATTTCAACATGTGAGGCGCAATACCATACTTTAGAGGCAACCCAATGGTGCCACAGCAGCAGGAGCAGCAGTTGCAGATGAAGTTCACGCCCTCAGGCTTCGGCGTGTCTGTCCTGATGTAAGCCATCGGCACCAGCCCAGCGTCGTGAGCCTTCTCCACGATACATAGAGCTTCATCGACAGAAACTTCATGAGTTGAACCCTTAAAGAAACTCAAGTCCGCAGCATCGTTAAGCAACAAGCAGTTGTCGACTGGGGCCTCGCAATGTTTACGCTTCGTTCGACAAATGCAATCCTTTACGGCTATCTTCTTAGCCTTGTTCAGGTATCGTTTGACGCTGTCGAGGTTGAGTACGGTGTTTTTTAGTCGTATCTCCTCGTATATTGGTAGTGCTATGCCTGCGGCGATGTGTTTTGAGTCATCTATGGCCGACTCCAGATCGGAATCATCTATAAAGGGAGAACCTTGGTGTCTGCGAGCCATGTTTTAGACACCGTTTTATGTTATATTTAACCTAATGACAGCCATTACGCGCGCGCGAATGTGTGTGAGGCTTGACATACGCAAGCATTCTCGTTCTGGTATCTTACGCGTAAACGCACGTGAGGGGTGAATCTTAAAAATCCCGCTTCGGATACAAAGTCCATGGGAACCTCGGG